>CAVIVH010000096.1:2586-5447 GCA_963646185.1 bacterium
GCCTATGACTATGTGGCCAGAAAATATGGAGTGGACGGGCTGGACGAGTATAAATTGAGGGTCAATGACTTGCTTGCAGACGGGTCCATCTCGCGAAGCAAGCACGACTGGCTGCTGATGACCCGGGCCGATATCCCGTCCGACTTCATCAACAGGGATCTGACAAACTCGCAGTATATCGCCAAAAAATCCACCGAACTGCTCAAGCAGCTGGTACGCACGGTAGTCCCGACCAATGGAAGCATCACAGCCCTGCTCCGCGAGAAATGGCAGCTCGTGGACATCATGAAGGAGCTCAACTTGCCGAAATATCGCCAGGCCGGGAAGACATATACCGTGGACAGAAACAGCGGGCAGCCTCTGGAAAAAATCGATGACTGGACAAAACGCAACGACCATCGCCATCATGCGATGGACGCCATCACCATAGCCTTCACCCGTCCCGGACACATCCAGATGCTCAACAGCCTCAATGCGCTGGAAGGGACGGAGGATTTTTCCCTCAAGGAGAAAATGAGCATAGTGCTTGGAACGAAGCGAATTCCTGTCCCGCCGATGCCGCTGAACGAGCTGCGCGCCGCTTTCAAGGATGCGCTGGAGAGCACTCTCGTCTCCATCAAATCCAAGAACAAGGTCGCCACCAAGACTGTCAACAAGACAAAGTCCGCAGACGGCACCATCCGCAAGGTCAACACCCTGACGCCTCGCGGCCAGTTGCACAAGGAGCAGGTCTATGGCCGGCGCAATGTCTATGAGAGCTACCTGATGGCCGTTGGCGGAAAAATGACCGCCGATGAAATCCGGAACGTAGCATCAAAGCCGGAGCGGCTGGCCCTCATGAAGAGACTTGAGCAGTTCGGAGGCAATCCGAAAAAAGCCTTCACCGGAAAGAATGCCCCCGACAAGAATCCGATATATGTGGACGAACTGCATTCCATTGCCATGCCCGCCAAGGTCAAATGTGCGAGATTCAAGACAGTATATACCATCCGCAAGGAGATTGGGCCGGCCCTGAGCGTGGACAAGGTTGTGGATGGACGCGTAAAAAAGCTGTTGGATGAAAGGCTCGCGCGATTTGGCAACAACCCGCAGAAAGCCTTCACGAATTTGGAAGAAGACCCCATCTGGGTTGATGAAGCCCGCGGTATAAAGTTGAAAAGGGTGACTATCACCGAAAATCTGGATCTATGCGCCATCAGGGACAAACGCGACAAAGAAGGGAAACTCATTCTGGACAATGAGGGCCACGCCATACCGACAGATTATGTAAATCTGCGCAACAACCATCATGTAGCTATCTTCAGAGACGCCGATGGAAATCTTCAGGAGCATATTGTTCCCTTCTTCGAGGCCATGCAGAGAAAGGCCGCAGGTCTTCCGGTGGTGGACAAGACCTACAACAGTCATTTGGGATGGACTTTCCTGTTCAGCATGAAAAACAACGAGATGTTCGTGTTCCCCAACCCGGCGACAGGATTCAATCCGGAAGAAATTGACCTCACCGATCCGGCCAACTATGCTGTCATAAGCCCGAACCTGTTCAGAGTCCAGAAGCTCAGCAGCAAAGATTATTGGTTCCGTCATCATCTGGAGACATCCGTGGAGGACGTAAAGGAATTACAGAACGTAACCTGGAAAAGAATCACCCGCTTAGCTCTCCTTAACAACATAGTAAAAGTCCGCATCGACCACATCGGAAGGATTGTCAGCGTGGGAGAATATTGATATGATTAAGAGAACCTTATACTTCGGCAATCCGGCCTATCTGTCTCTGGACAACAGGAGGCTGGTTTTCGAGAGACCGCCGGACGGAGATCTGCCGCCGGATGATGACTCGAAAAGGTACATTCCGATAGAAGACATCGGGGTGATTGTCACCGACAACCGCCAGATAACCATCACCTCGGGACTGATGTCAGCGCTCCTGGACAACAACGCGGCCGTGGTGACCTGCAACGAGAAATCCATGCCCACCGGACTTCTGTTGCCGCTGTCGGGAAACACCATCCAGACTGAACGGTTCCGCGACCAGATTGAGGCATCGCTTCCGCTAAGGAAACAGCTATGGCAACAGACAGTCGAGGCCAAGATTCTGAATCAGGCGGAGGTCCTGAAATATGTATCCGGGGAGGATGCAAGAAATATGATCATCTGGGCCGGGCAAGTCAAGAGCGGAGACACGGACAATATGGAAGGACGTGCGGCGGCTTTCTATTGGAAGAACATTTTCCCTGAACTTCCGTTCTTTACCCGCGGACGCGAGGAGGAAGCTCCGAACAATCTGCTGAATTATGGCTATGCGATTCTCCGCGCCGTGGTGGCACGCTCCCTGGTGGCAAGCGGGCTGCTGCCGACATTGGGCATACACCATCACAACAGATATAACGCCTATTGCCTGGCGGATGACATAATGGAGCCGTATCGGCCATATGTGGACAAGCTGGTCGTGGACATCATGAATGACGGCAATCCATGCCCCCGGCTGACGAAGGAAATCAAGGCCAGACTTCTGAGCATTCCGGTGCTGGATGTGGTTGTCGGAGGCCGGCGGAGTCCGCTTATGCTCGCTGCGACCCAGACGACGTCTTCTCTTGCGAAATGTTTCGCGGGAGAATTGCGCAAGATTGTCTATCCAGAAATGTAACCGTGTCAAGATTAAGCGAATATCGTGTCATGTGGGTGCTTGTGTTCTTTGATCTGCCGACAGAAACGAAGAAGGAGCGCAGGTGTGCCGCCGAGTTTCGCAAGGAGCTTTTGGGCAATGGGTTCTCCATGTTTCACTTTTCCATCTATCTGAGGCAGTGTCCGTCAGTGGAGAATGCCGATGTGCATATCCGCAGGGTCAAGAGCCTGCTCCCGGA
>CAVIVH010000097.1:0-5441 GCA_963646185.1 bacterium
GCTCGAACTTTGCCCTGGTGAGAGTCTTCACAAGGTGTTTCGGCACGCCGTCAACAGGCATTATGTAAGGAAGGTTGATCTCGGTGGAAGTCTGGTTGGAAAGCTCGATCTTTGCCTTCTCGGCAGCCTCCTTAAGTCTCTGGAGAGCAAGCGGATCCTTCTTGAGGTCGGCGCCGCCGTTCTCGGAAGCGAACTCCTGTGCGAGCCAATCGACGATCTTCTGGTCGAAATCGTCACCTCCGAGATGGGTGTCTCCGTTGGTGGACTTCACCTCGAAGACGCCGTCTCCGAGCTCCATGATGGAGATATCGAAAGTACCGCCGCCCAGGTCATAGACAGCCACCTTCATGTTCTTGTTCTTCTTGTCTAGACCATATGCGAGAGCTGCGGCCGTAGGCTCGTTGATGATTCTCTTCACATCCAGTCCTGCAATCTTTCCGGCCTCCTTGGTAGCCTGGCGCTGAGAGTCGCTGAAGTAGGCGGGGACCGTGATCACAGCCTCGGTAACTTCCTGACGGAGATAGTCCTCGGCGGTCTTCTTCATCTTCTGGAGGATGATTGCCGAAATCTCCTGAGGAGTGTACTGGCGGCCGCTGATGTCCACGCGGGGAGTATTGTTCTCGCCCCTCACCACAGAATAAGGAACCCTCTGGGCCTCTGCGGCGGTCTGGTCATAGGTCTCACCCATGAACCTCTTTATCGAGAACACAGTGTTTTTGGGGTTGGTGATGGCCTGTCTCTTTGCAGGCGCTCCGACGATTCTCTCGCCGTCCTTGAAGGCAACCACCGAAGGGGTGGTCCTCATGCCCTCGTTGTTTATGATGACAGTGGGCTGATTACCTTCCATGACAGCAACACAGCTGTTGGTCGTACCCAAGTCGATTCCAATGATTTTTCCCATATCTTTTTTCTCCTATTTTTTATTTTCACTTAATGTTTCCCGAATCCTCCGACCCGGGCACACACCCCATAATCCAATCCTGTGCCACGGAGCTTTCATGCCATTTTGTCAGAAAACCCGTGCATATCCGCGCAGCAGGCCGGGCCCCATCCGCGGCGGTTCCCTATTTTAGACTATATTTGCATGTCAAAAACAGTTTCCAGATGACCGAAGAGACGACCTACCGCAAACTGACGCCCGCAGAGTATTCCGACCTTTCGTCCAGAATCCTCTACGAGGACAACCACCTGCTGATAATCAACAAGAGAGCCGGAGAAATCGTGCAGGGCGACAAGACCGGAGACGAGACCATCGGGGAAAAATGCCAGGCCCTGATTGCGGAGCGCGACGGCAAGCCCGGACGCGTGTTCATGGGAGTCCCCCACAGGCTGGACAGACCCGTGAGCGGCATCACGGTGTTTGCCAAGACCTCCAAGGCACTGGAAAGAATGTCCGGAATGTTCCGCGACGGCGAAGTCCACAAGACCTACTGGGCGCTGGTGGACGGGGAACCGCCCGCGCCGGAAGCCACCCTCGAGAACTGGCTCGCCCGAAACGAGAAGCAGAACAAGTCATATATAGTGAAAGACGGCTCCCGTCCCGGAGCCAAGCTTGCCCGTCTCCGCTACAGGCTCATCGGCCGGACCAAGACCTATTTCCTGCTGGAAGTGGAGCTTCTGACAGGACGGCACCACCAGATACGCTGCCAGCTGGCAGGCATCGGCTGCCGCATAAAGGGCGACCTCAAATACGGGGCCCGCAGGTCGAACCCCGACGGAGGAATCTGCCTCCATTCCAGAAACATAAGCTTCATCCACCCTGTCAGGAAGGAAGAGGTGAACGTCACCGCTCCTGTTCCCGCAGACTGGAAGGGGCTTTCTTCTCAAGCATGCTCTCCCGATAGTGACGGCACCACTCCCCCGGAGTCGAGCCTGTGAAAAGCTTGAATGACATGTTGAATGTCACCTTGGTGTTGAAGCCGGAAAGCTGGCACAGCTCCGAGGCCTTCAGATTCGGGTCGCTCCTGTAGAGGTCCATCGCATAGCGCACCCTGTAATTGTTCACATACTTGCTGAAGTTCGCCCCCGTGCAGGTGTTTATGATGCGGGAGACATAGGCGCTGTTGGTGTACATCGCCTTCGCCATGTCGTCCAGACAAAACATCTGGGACGTGAACGGCTTCTTGGTCTCCATATACTCCTTCATTCTGGAATAGAGCATCCTGTAGTTGAGGCTTATGTCCCCGTCCGGCTCCGGCCTCAGGGTGAGCCTCATCCTCTCGCGCGTTCTTTCCCTCAGTCCGCCAGCCAGAGCCGAGCCGGCTCCAGACAGATGCCTCACGCAGAAAAACGCATAGAGCAGGCCCATGAAGGAATACAGGGCCGCCTTCCACGGCCCGACGCCGCCGTCCGGCCCGGACACGGCCACAAGCAGCACCAGGAAGACAAAGACCGAGACCGACGGCCACATCACCGAAACATATGACACGGTGGCCTCCCATCCCGGAAGCCTGCCGCACAGGAAATCCATGTCCTTCGTCATGCTCCATGCGTTCGCCACAAGCCATGTCACGGCAGGAGCCGGAATCATGGCCCCGTAGATGACGGTGCGGAGATGCCGCGTCCCGGCGGGCAGAGCCGACATCAGGGCGACCGCGATGCAGCCGGCCGACACCATGGCACAAAGAAGCGCGGGCAGCCTGCGCGGCCCTCCCCTGCGCGGCACGAGCAGAAGGACCTGGGACGAGAGCCCGAAAAGGCAGACGGCCTCGGGAGCGCCCACGATGCCGGACAGAACGCGTGTAAGCAGAAGGGAAACCAGAAGGGTGACCGCGGACAGGGCCCTCACGAAGTGGCCCGACATTTCATTCGATGGTGTCATTTCAAAAATTTAAAAGGTCAGTATTTGAAAACCGGGTGCCGGAGAACTCCGGTATCGGTACATTGAAATTAAAAAATAATCTCCGCACACGGAGACCCGTATGCGGAGATTGAGGCTAAAATTTATAAATCCTTACTTATTTTCAGGATTTCTTACTTTTTTCTGCGTTGATCTTGATGTTGTCAAAGCCGTTTCCATAGACTTCGCTCACGGATCCGACCGAGAGGAAGGCATCCGGATCTATAGACTTGATGTAGCGCAGAAGAACCTTGAGGTCGGTCTTGCGGGTAATGATCATCAGCACCTGGCTGGCCTCCTTGGTATACCATCCCCTGGCCTGCAGAAGGGTCACTCCCCTGTGCATGTCCCGGGACACCTTGTCGGCAATTTCTTCATACCTGTGCGACATCACGAACACCTGCACGGACTGGCGCGTGCCGTTCAGATAGAGGTCAATCACGAATCCGTTCACCGTCACCAACACGAGACCGAACACTACCGTGGAGACCTTCTCCGAGAAGGGCAGAAGCGAGCCGTCGGCAGTATAGGAAGGGATGAGCAGAGACATCAGGATTATGGCGACATCCATCCAGAGGATAAGGGTACCGGTGGATATGTTCCTGTACTTCGAGACTATCAGAGCTATTATGTCCGTTCCGCCAGAGCTTCCGCCGCCCTGCATCGCCACTCCGATTCCGGTACCGGTCATGAGACCGCCGATCGTGGTACAGATCATCTTTCCGTTGTCGATGGCCAGAGGCTTGATTATGCTCATCGGGATGACCGCCTGCAGCAGGTTGAGACCGATCGAAGCGACTATTATCGCATAGACCGTCTTCACTCCGAAATCGGGGCCCAGCATGCAGAAGCCGATAATGAGCAGAATGGCGTTGATCACGAAATAGGAGTAACCCATCTTGATGCCGGTGGCATACTGGATCATGGATGCTATACCCGACACTCCTCCGCCGACCAGGTTGTTCGGCACGAGGAACACGGCCCACCCCGTCACATACAGGGTTATTCCCAGGGTCACGAGGAAATAGTCCTTGACCGCTCTCCAGATTTTGTTCTGATTGTCCATATCAATTATTCATGGTTTTCCTTTATGGCTGCGTCCTTCTTTCCGGGCATTCCGGTCTTTATCTCCTCGAAGCCCTCGCCATAGACATTGGCGGCCGAGACTACGCTCACGAAAGCGTTCTTGTCGAGAGCCTTGATGGCCTTGGTAACGCTGCGGAGCTCGCTCTTGCGCACCACGACGAGAAGCACGTCACGGTCCTTGCCGGTGTAGCAGCCGCGCGCCTTGATGGCGGTCACTCCCCTCTCCATCTCGTTCATTATGTATCCGGCTATCGTATCCTGCTTGTCCGAGAAGATCATGACCTGCACGGAAGACTGGCGGCCCAGCATCAGATAGTCCAGGATATAGGCCGACATGACCATGACCACATAGCCATAGACCATGTCATTGACATTGTGGCCGGGAGTCAGCAGAACCGACGCGATGATGAAGGTGTCGGTAACGAGGAACACCTTGCCGACGGAAACCGGCCAGTACTTGTTGAGCACCAGGGCTATGATGTCGGAGCCTCCGGTGCTGCCTCCATAGAGGAACACGGTGCAGAGTCCGACAGCCTCGAGACCGCCGGCGATTATGGCGATCAGCAGTCTGCTGTCTATGTACAGGACGTTTCCCGGCACGGAATACAGGAACTCAAGTTCGGGAAGGAACCTGAAGAAAAGGGTCGAGAGGGCGATGCAGTAGATTGTCCTGAATCCGAATCCCTTGCCCAGGATCAGTGTCCCCACTGTCACCAGGAACGTGTTGGCGATTATGAACGAATATGCGACCGGTATCCTGCCCAGCGTGGCGAACTGCAGGATGGTGCAGAGACCGGTGAGTCCGCCGCTGGTGAAGTCGTTGGGAATCAGGAAGAAATCCCATGCCATGCAGTACAGCAGGGTTCCCAGCGACAGCATCAGATAGTCGCCGACCGTCTTCATTATCTTTTTCTTTCCTTCCATCTCTTACTTCAGGACTATGTTAACGATTTTCCCGGGGACCACGATAACCTTGACTATGCTCTTGTCCGCCACATACTTGGCAGTCTGCGGCATAGCCCTCACCTGAGCCTCCACGCCCGTCTTGTCCATGGACTTGGGGAGCTCGACGGTAAACCTGGTCTTGCCGTTGAACGAGACCGCATACACGGCATTGTCCTCCACGGTGTAGCTCTCCACATATTCAGGGAAAGAAGCCGTGGTGACGCTGTCCTCATGTCCGAGCGCATGCCAGATTTCCTCGGCCACATGCGGGGCGAAAGGAGAGAGAAGCACCACGAGAGGCTCGAGCACGGCCCTCTTGGAGCACTTCTTTTCGGTCAGGTCGTTGACGGCGATCATGAACGCGCTTATGGTGGTGTTGTAGGAGAACATCTCTATATCCTCCTGCTCCTTGCCGATCAGTCTGTGGAGGGTCTTAAGCTCGGCGGAAGTCGGCTTCTCGTCGGTGACGATGAGCCTGTCGCCCTCGTAGAAGAGTCTCCAGAACTTCTTGAGGAAACGGTGGACGCCGTCTATTCCGTTGGTATCCCAGGGCTTGGACTGCTCCACGGGG
>CAVIVH010000098.1:0-1508 GCA_963646185.1 bacterium
GCTCTCCACCAGGAAGATGCCGCAGAGCAGGGGCAGCAGCAGCTCCTTGCGCACGAGCACGGCGCTCACGCCGATGATGCCGCCTATGGTCAGGCTTCCGGTGTCGCCCATGAACACCTGGGCCGGATAGGCGTTATACCAGAGGAAGCCTATCAGCGCGCCCACGAAGGCCGACAGGAACACGGCTATCTCTCCGGCTCCAGGTATATACATGATGTTCAGATAGTTGGAGTCTACGAAGTTGCCGCTCAGCCAGGCCAGTATTCCGATCACCACCGTCACTATGGCCGATGTGCCGGCCGAGAGGCCGTCCATGCCGTCGGTGAGGTTGGCTCCGTTGGAGCAGGCCGTGATCACCAGTATTATCATGAGCACATAGATCGCCCATTTCGTGTACCAGCCGAGGGCGCCCCTGAACGGGGACAGCACCGCATAGTCGAACTCGTGGTTCTTGACGAAGGGGATGGTGGTCTTGGTGCTCTTGACCACGTTCTCGTCCTTCCACTGGCCGGAGGTTATCTCCCTCTCGGAGTCCACGTCCAGCCTGTCCGAGCCCTGGGGCACATAGATGCTCTCGTCGCTGTTCCGCACCTTCTCCCTGACCACTATGTCGGGGCTGTAGCAGACCGTAAGCGCCACGGCGAAGCCCAGGACCACCTGCAGGATGAGTTTGGTCTTCTCGCTCATGCCCTCCTTGTCGTGCCTGAACACCTTTATCCAGTCGTCCCTCAGGCCCATGCCGCCGCACCACAGGGTGGTGAACACGAGCAGCAGGACATAGATGTTGCCGAGGTCGCACAGCAGCAGGACGGACACCAGCAGGGAGACGATGATTATGATTCCTCCCATGGTCGGGGTGCCCTTCTTCTGCATCTGGCCCTCCAGGCCCAGGTCGCGGATGGTCTCGCCGATCTGCCTGCGCTGAAGGCCGCGGATTATCTTCTTGCCGAGAATCATGGCAAGCAGCAGCGACAGCAGGGCGGCCATTATGGCCCTGGACGAGAGGTGGGTGAACAGCGCGTGTCCCGGGATGTCGGCCCCTATGCCGGCGAGGTATTGGAAAAGATTGTAGATCATGGCTTCCTACATGCTTTTGAACACTTCGGAGACAATTTCCCTTTCGTCGAAATGGCGGTGCTCCGTTCCTATTATCTGATAGTCCTCATGGCCTTTGCCGGCCAGGAGTATGGCCGTGCCGGGCTTGGATATGAGTATGGCGGTGCGTATGGCCTCCTTGCGGTCGGCTATGAACAGGGTCTTCACCAGGCCCTCGCGGCTGAAGCCGGCCCTGATGTCGTTCATTATGTCCTCGGTCTTTTCGGTGCGGCTGTTGTCGGAGGTCACGATTATGCCCGTGGCATATTTCTCGGCTATCACGGCCATCTCCGGCCTCTTGGTCTTGTCGCGGTCGCCTCCGCAGCCGAACAGGCAGACCAGCGGCTTGCCCGGGGCTATGTCGCTCAGCGTCTTGAGCACGTTCTCCAGAGCGTCGGGCGTGTGCGCATAGT
>CAVIVH010000098.1:1518-5438 GCA_963646185.1 bacterium
CATAGTCGATGACCACCGAGAGGTCCTTGGGCCCCCTTATGGTCTCGAGCCTTCCCTTGACCGGGGCCAGCTTGCTGATGCCGATGAGGGCCTCCTCGTGCGGGACTCCCAGCAGGACGGCGGCGGTGTAGATGGCCAGGACATTGTAGGCGTTGTGCTGGCCGATGAGCCTGGTCCATGTCTCCACTCCGTCCACCTTGAGCTGCATCCCGTCATAGCTCTCCTCCATGATTCTGCAACTGTGGTCGGCTATGGCCTTGCAGGAATATGTGACCACGGTGGCCCTGGCGTTTTGCACCATCACCCTGCCGTTCCTGTCGTCGATGTTGATGACGGCCCATGCTCCGGCGGGCAGACTGTCGAAGAACAGCTTCTTGCAGCGGAGATATTCAGCGAAGGTCTTGTGGTAGTCGAGATGGTCGTGGGTGAGGTTGGAGAATATGCCCATCCTAAAGTCAAGTCCGGCGACCCTCTCCTGCTGCATGCCTATGGAACTGACCTCCATGAAGCAGTAGGCGCAGCCCGCATCGACCATCTCCGCCAGCAGGGAGTTGATGGTGATGGGGTCGGAGGTGGTGTTGGTGGTCTCGGTCCGCCGGTCGCCCACATAGTTGGCTATGGTGGACAGGAGGCCGCAGTTGTAGCCCAGGCCCATGAAGAGCCTGTAGAGCAGGGTGACCGTGGTGGTCTTGCCGTTGGTGCCCGTGATGCCCACCAGGGTGAGCTTGCGGGAAGGATTGTCATAGAAATTGGCGGCCATGATTGCCTCCGCGTGGCGCGACGAGCCCACCTTCACCAGCACGGCTCCGGTATTTCCGGCCTTCGCCAGCTGGGCTTCGAGAGCCTGCGGGTCCTCATATGCGATTGCGGCGGCGCCCTTTTCCAGAGCGGACGCGATGTAGTCGTGGCCGTCGCCGGCAAATCCCTTCACGGCTATGAAAAGCGAACCTTCCCGCACCTTGCGGGAGTCGCTGCATACCGATGTTATTTCAGTGGCCGCGGAACCGGAGACTTCCTCCGCTCCCGAGTCCCTTATTATTTCTTCAAGTGTCATAATCCTTTTTTCTCCTCTTGCTTGTCCCAGTCGGGCATGGGGCCCTTCTGGGAGATGACCTCTCCGTTGGCGGGGTCCAGTGAATAAACATTGTCCACTATCTCCCTGAAAGCCAGGGCCGGAAGAGTTCCTCCATAGAAAATCTCCCTGTCCAGGTTGGAATAGACCACCACTATCGCGGTGTATTTCGGCTCCTCCGCCGGGAAAAATCCCACGAAGGTGGCCTGATATTGCTTTCTGCCTTTCTCGTCCTCATAGGGGTTGCGGCTTATCTTCGTGAACTTGGGGTCGAGCACGATCCTGGCGGTTCCGGTCTTGCCGGCCACCGAGCACTTCGCTCCGCCGAGCCTGCGCTTTCCGGTGCCTTCCGCCACCACGTTGCGCAGAGCCTTGGCGAGGGTGTCCGCCGTGGCCTTAGAGCAGATGGATCCGTTCAGTATGCCCGGGCCCCTCTTCTCCTTCACGACCCCGTTCTCCTCCACGCTCTCCACCAGATAGGGCCTCATCATCCTGCCCCTGTTGGCGATGGCGTTATAGAAGGTTACTATGTGCAGGGGAGTCTCTCCCACCGCATAGCCGATGGCCACGGAGCCCAGGTCCGTCGCGCTCCAGTATTTTCCCTGCGGGTCCGGAAGCGAGGGCGCCTTGAATCCCGCGAGGTCGAAGTCATATGCCTCTCCCAACTTATAGGAATAGAGCCTGTCCATCATCTTTTTCGGGTTGTCCCCGTAGTTGTCTATGGCCAGCTTTCTGAAGACATAGTTGGACGAAATCTCAAATCCGTGCAGGATGCTGATCCTGTCCGTCTTGTTTTCCCTCTCATAGTCGCCGATGTGGGCGTCCACCGAGAATCCCTTCACATAGCCGTGGTTGGTGGGAATCTCGTCGCTCAGGCGCACCTTGCCGTCGTCCAGCAGAGTCATCAGGGTGGTGGTCTTGAACACCGAGCCCGGCTCTCCGGTGCGGCCTATGGCCATGTTGTAGCTCTCGTTCATCTTGCCGGACGTGCTGTCCCTCAACAGGTTGACCATGGCCCTTATGCCTCCGGTCTTCACGTCCATTATTATCGCGCAGCCGCCCTCGATCTTGGGGTTGTCCTCGATCTGGGCCCTGAGCGCATGGTCGGCTATGTCCTGCATGTCTATGTCCAGGGTGGTCCTGATGTCCCTTCCGTCCTCCGGCCGGACATAGGAACTGTCATAGTTGTGGATCATCTCCCTGCCGTCGGTGATTTTCATCCACTCATATCCTTCCTTGCCGTGCAGCTCGTAGTTGAACCGGCCCTCGAGGCCTATCATGTTGTTGCCGTTGCTGTTGCGGTTGTCCTTGACATAGCCTATGGTCCTTCGGGCCAGCGTCCCGTAGGGGTACTGTCTGCTGTCTTTCTTCTCGGTGAGGAAGCCGCCGCGGTTGGCGCCCTCGTTGAACAGGGGAAGTGCCTCTACCTCCTGCAGGGTCTCGTGGTCTATGGCCGTGCCTATCTTGACATATCTCTTTCCGGCCTCGCGGCTCCGGATTATGAGCGTGTAATAGTCCGTGGCGGTTTTGTCGCCATAGATCCGGGCCAGCCCTTCGGAAAGGTCGCGGGCCTTGTCTCTCCAGGCGGTCTCCTTCTCGGGCTTGTCCCTGAAGTTCTCCTTCATCACGGCGCAGTCCATATAGACCTGGTAGAGGGGAGTGGACATGGCCAGCAGCCTCCCGTCGCGGGCTATGATGGAGCCGCGCATGGGCTCGAGCACCTCCTTGCGGCTCTTGGGCCTGAACAGGTCGGCGATCCGCTCGTCCGGCCTGTAGCAGAGCTTTATCTGGACTATGCGGGCGAAGATGACCGCGGCCAGCAGCAGAAACAGCAGGTAGAAACCATACAGGAGCAGCCCCGTACCGTCTCTCTTCTTTTTCTTCTGTGTTCCTTCTTCCGCCATGGCCCTATTTCTCTATCTTTGCCGCAGGCTTTTCCGGAAAGGCCAGGTCCGACCCTTCCTCCTCCAGCATGTCGCCTATCTTGCTTATCCTGTTGAGGCTCACCAGCTGGACCGTCTTCTGCGCATGGTAAATCTTGAGGTCCGAGAGAGTCTCCTTGTTTTCCTCCACCTTCACCATGGTCTTCTCCACGGCCATGTCCGCCAGAATGGTCATCCACAGGAGGAAGAAGGTGTAGAGGATGTGGACGAAATATTTGTCCACGCGCATTCTGAGCATGAACTCACCCTTCAGGATGGCTCCCGGAGCGTTCTTCAGCAGCTGCCAGAATTTCTTCATGCCCTGTCCTCCTCTCCGCCTCCGGCGACGCGCACGGCGGTGCGCAGCTTGGCGCTCCGGGCCCTGGTGTTGGAGGCGATCTCCTCCTCGGAGGGGAGTATCGGCTTGCGGTCCAGCGCACGGAACGGCGAAAGCGTCCTGCCGTAGAGGTCTTTCTCCTCCCGGCCGTCGATGTTGCCGCTCTTGATGAAGTTTTTCACCATCCTGTCTTCCAGCGAATGGTAGGTGATTACCGACAGTCTTCCGCCCTCGCCCAGGCAGGCCCGGCAGCTGTCCAGGAATTTCTCCAGCGAGCGCATCTCCCCGTTCACCTCGATTCTGAGCGCCTGATAGATTTTGGCCAGGGACTTGTGGGCGGCGAATTTGGGAAGAATGGGCTCCAGGACGGTGTCCAGACGGGATGTCGTGTCTATGGGGGCGGTCTTGCGGGCCTCCGCGACCAGGCGCGCGGCGCGGGCGCTCTGGGACACTTCGCCATAGACCCGGAAAATCTTTTCCAGCTCGGCCTCCTCGCAACTGTTGAGCAGGTCGGCGGCCGTCTTTCCCGAAGTGGGGTCCATGCGCATGTCCAGGGGCGCGTCATGCATGTAGGAAAAGCCCCGCTCAG
>CAVIVH010000099.1:0-760 GCA_963646185.1 bacterium
ATTCTTGACTTCGCGAACTATCCCTATGGCGGCTACCTTTCCCTGGGCAATTCCGACTTCCTCAAGGAGGTCAACCTGAGGAACTTCCTCGCGGCGGTGGACACCGTGTGCCTGCAGAGTCCGTTCGACAGCACCGGAACCCTTTTCCGCCAGAGGGCCAAGGCCGTGATTTTCGCATCTTCGTCGGCATCGGCCTATGGCCAGAGCGACATAGACTCGCTGCTCTCGGCCGCCGGCTCTCCGATGGCCGTGATCACACCGGTCAGCTCGATGGCCGGCTATGTCCTGACCCGCCGCAGCGGCCCCGTGAACATGCTGGTCTGGGGCGGCGCCGACAACGTGAAGGCCGATGTCTATGCCCCTGTGCTGTCTGACATGCTCGCCGGGCGCGGGGACGGTTCCCGTTTCTCGGTTTTCGCCTCGCGCAGCGACTCTCTGGACGCGCACCGCCAGGTCCGCAGGGCTCTTATCGGCCTGCTCGACCGCTACACCGAGAGCGGCGGGACCGGAAAGATTGACGCCATCTTGCTCGACGAGAGGGGAGTGTCCTATGACGAATTCATCTCCGCGGTCACTGAACTCCAGTCCACCGACGAGGACAACCTGCTGCAGTACAGGAACATGCTCGCGGAGGACCTCGTGTGCGTCTCGGCCGCCCGGGCCATCGCCGACGAGTGCAACGCCTGGCTGAGAAAATACAACGCTTTTACCCACAGGGTCGCATATCCCGACCTCAAGTTCTATATCACATATCCTTCCG
>CAVIVH010000099.1:807-5427 GCA_963646185.1 bacterium
AGATGTCTATGATGTCGACGGAGGATTTTCCTTCGCCTACAAGTACAGCAGGAAGACCTCCGCGGGACAGCCCGACTTTTCGCTGGTCGAGCTGCGGGACAGGTATTTTCCAGAGTCAATGGCGGAATTCATGCAGTCCCGCGCGCCCAAGTCCTATTCAATTTATGTTCGTTAGCTCAATTGCCCCTGAAGAGATAGAAAAACTGCCCAAGGCAAGTTTCGCCGGAGAAATCCATGTCATAGACAAGCCCGGAAAGGAGCTGGACGACGCCGTCCGGTATCTCAAGTCCAAGAAGATGATCGGCTTCGACACCGAATCCCGCCCCTGTTTCAGCCCGGGGCAGCCCCAGTATGGCACTTCGCTGCTTCAGCTGTCCGGCGCGGAGAAGGCCTTCCTTTTCCGCATCAAGCTCGGCGGCCTGGACCGGAGGGTGGCGGCGATTCTGTCCAATCCCCGGATAATCAAGGTGGGGGCGGCGGTGCTTGACGACATCCGCGGGCTCAAGAAATACACGCCCTTCAGGGAGGCCGGCTTCGTGGACCTCCAGAAGGTCGTGGGCGACTATGGCATACGCGACAAGAGCGTGAAGAAGATGGCGGCCATAATCCTGGGGGTCAAGATCTCCAAGACCCAGCAGCTTTCCAACTGGGAGGCCGAGACTCTTTCCGAGTCGCAGCAGAAATATGCGGCGACCGACGCGTGGGTGTGCCGGGCCATGTATCAGAAACTTCTTGAAACAGAAAAACCAGATGGTGAAGATAATATTGAAGAAAGGCAGGGATGAGTCCCTGCGCAGGTTCCATCCGTGGGTCTTTTCGGGGGCCATCGCCCAGATTGTGGGCACTCCGGCCGAGGGCGACCTCGTGGGCGTCTATTCCGCCGAGGGCGAGTTCCTTGCCTGCGGCCATTATCAGATAGGCTCCATTGCTGTCCGGGTGCTGAGTTTTGACTCTCCGGCCCTGGCTCCCGATTTCTGGGAGGTCATGCTGAGCCGCGCGCTTGCGGTGAGGGTGGCCTGCGGGCTGGCGGTTCCGGGCGGCGACACCGACTGCTACAGGCTGGTCCATGGCGAGGGCGACAATCTTCCGGGTCTGGTGATTGACTATTATGCGGGAGTCTGCGTGCTGCAGGCCCATTCCGTGGGCATGTTCCGCTCCAAGGGACGGATAGCCGAGGCTCTGCGCAAGGTCTATGGCGACACTCTCCGCGCCGTCTATGACAAGAGCTCCGGCACCGCGCCGTTCAAGGCCGGGCTGAATGCGGTGGACGGCTATCTGTGGAGCCGCGACGATTTCTCCGCCGACGAGCTTACCGTCCTGGAGAACGGCAACAGGTTCACGGTCAACTGGACCGAGGGCCAGAAGACTGGCTTTTTCCTGGACCAGAGGGAGAACAGGGCGCTGGTGGGCAAGTATGCCCGGGGCCGCAAGGTGCTGAACCTGTTCTGCTACACCGGCGGATTTTCGGTCTATGCGCTGGCCGCCGGCGCCGAGCATGTGACCTCTGTGGACAGCTCCGCCAAGGCGGTGGAGATGCTGGACAGAAATGTGGCCCTGAACGGCTTTGACCCTTCGCGCCACAATTCCGTATGCACCGACGCCATAGACTGGCTCAAGAAGCTGCCGGAGGATGAGTATGACCTGATGATTGTGGACCCGCCGGCTTTCGCCAAGCATCGCGGAGCTCTTCACAATGCGCTCAGGGCCTATCAGAGGCTGAACGCCGCCGCCATCGAGAAGGTGGCCGCGGGCGGACTGGTCTTCACTTTCAGCTGCTCGCAGGTGGTGGACAAGGAGTCGTTTGCGCTTGCGGTGTTCTCGGCTGCGGCCCAGGCCGGGCGCAGCGTGCGCATTCTCGACAGGCTCTGTCAGCCGGCCGACCATGCCGTGAACATCTATCATCCGGAAGGAGAGTACCTCAAGGGACTGCTGCTTTACGTCGAATAGCTTTCCGCTGCAGGCGGGCTTTTAGTCGACGGCTTTTCCGTCCGGTGCGGTTTTTAGGCGGCGGGCGGCCGGTTTTCCGGCAGACGGTGATGCTCTGCCGGTCAGCGGACAGACGGGTTTTCTGCAGGCGGGCCGGTTTTTAGGTGGCGGACGGCCGGTTTTCCGGCAGACAGGATTTTTGGCTCTATGGGAAAAGAAATCAATGGAAAAAAGGCGGTGATTGTCGGAGCGTCCTCCGGCATAGGGCTGGCGCTTGCAAGGCTTATGGCTGATGAGGGCTGGACTCTGGGTCTGGCCGCGCGGCGGACTGCCCCTCTCGAGGAACTGGCCGCCGGATATCCGGGCCGGATCCGTACTGCGGCGCTGGATGTGACTTCAGCCGACGCGGATGCCGCTCTGCTGCAGCTGATCGGGTCTATGGGCGGGATTGATGTCTATGTCCATGTGGCCGGAGTCGGCTGGCAGAATCACTCATTGGATGCTGACAGGGAATTGAAGACGGTGGATACCAATGCCGCCGGCTTTGCCCGCCTCATCGGCGCCGCCTATCGCCATTTCGCCTCATGCGGAGGCGGCCATATAGTTGCCGTGACCTCCATCGCCGGCACCAAGGGCCTGGGCGCGGCTCCGGCCTACAGCGCCAGCAAGGCCTTCGGCAGCACATACATCGAAGCCCTTCGCCAGCAGGCCTTCATGCGGGGCCTCAGCATAGACCTCACCGACATCCGGCCCGGCTTCGTGCGCACCGCACTCCTTGACGACGGCCGCCGCTACCCCATGCAGATGGATGCTGACAGGGTCGCCCGCTCCATCCTCCGCTCCATCCTGCGCCGCAGACGCGTCCGCGTCATCGACTGGCGCTACCGCATCCTCACCGCCATCTGGCGCTTCGTCCCCTCCGCCCTCTGGTCCCGCCTCAGAATCGGCTAGCGGCGGCCATCTTGGCCGGACGGTCAGGGCCGGCGCGCCCGACGCTCTGCATGTGGAGCATTGTGGCTGGACGGTCAGGGCCGCCGGCGCGTCACAGCAGGCACGTGGGGGTCAGCATCGACTCGCAGGCGGCGAGAATGTCCTGAAATGTCCGCTCGAAGTCCCCTGTATACCACGGATCCGCAACGTCCCGGCTGCGGCCGGTGTATGACATCATCAGGTGCACCTTGCCCTCCGGGTCGGATGGAATTATGTTGCGCAGAAGACGCAGGTTGCCGGAATCCATGCAGATGAGCCTGTCGAACCGGGAATAGTCCGCGGCCGTGACCTTGCGCGCCTTCTTGCCCGGGTCGAAGCGCACCCCGTGCTGGGCGAGGCAGCGCTTGGCCGGCGGATATATGGGATTGCCCGTCTCCTCGTCGGAGACAGCGGCCGATTCGATGTGGTAGCGGTCCGCCACGCCGTGCGCCTCCACCAGCGCCTTCAGGATAAACTCCGCCATAGGGCTGCGGCATATGTTGCCGTGGCAGATGAAAAGAATTCTTCTTATCTTGTTGTCTGTCATGTTTTTGTAATCATCTTAAAAATCTCGGTTGACATTGTGGTTGACACCTGTCATGGCGTCCCCTTTTCCACTTTTGCCGACAAAAATAGCCATTTCCTTCGATTCCCCGCGCCCGCGGCGCCGCCTGAAATAAATCGTACAGTGACCGGATGCCGCTGATTTTACCGGTGGCAGAATGTCCTGGAACCCATATAAGGTCCGGACACTTCGATAGCTTGGCCGGCGTGCGTACTTTTGCAGAATAAGGCGGACGAGTTGCCATTCCGGGGCCTTGGGCGCCAGAGGACGACGAATTACAAATCTGACACACTTTCGACCCTCATGACGGATAAGTTTTGTAAATTGGAGACTACATGGCGTGGTGATGCAATCTTTTTTCGACAAGAAGACAAGACTGTTTTTTGAAATTGACGTAATATGCAAGGCAGGTATAAGGTGATAACGCTGTGCGGGAGCACGCGGTTCAGGGAAGAGTTCATGGAGGCGCAGAAGAGGCTGACGCTGGAGGGGAATATCGTCATCTCGGTCGGGCTGTTCGGGCATTCCGGCGACGACGAGGTGTGGACGGAGGGCACGAAAGAGATGCTCGACGACATGCATAAGCGCAAGATCGACATGGCCGACGAGATTTTTGTTATCAACGTGGGCGGCTATATCGGCTCAAGCACCCGCAGCGAGATTGAATATGCCCATGCGCACGGAAAGCCGGTGAGATATCTGGAAAACAAGAATGACTGACTATAATATAATATTATGAAACAGCAAGATATATGGATGGCCGCTGGCTGCTTCTGGGGAGCCCAGAAGTTCTTCAAGCTGGTGGACGGAGTGGACTTCACGGAGGTGGGGTTCGCCAACGGCAACACGGAGGACCCCACCTATAAGCAGGTCTATACGGACACCACAGGCTATGCCGAGTGCGTGCACATACGCTATGACGCGGAGTCGGTCACGCTACGGGAACTCGTCGCCCTGTACATCAAGATAGTCGACCCGTTCAGCGTTAACAGACAGGGCGAGGACGAGGGGACACGCTACCGCACAGGAATTTACTACGTGGACCCTGACAGGGACCTTCCGGAGATAGAGGCCGTAATCGGCGGCTTCGAGAAGGAGGCGGGGGAGAGCGTGGCGATAGAGATCGGGCCTCTGCGGTGCTTCTACAGGGCGGAGGATTA
>CAVIVH010000100.1:0-5414 GCA_963646185.1 bacterium
GCCTTCAAGTATCTCTATGCGGTCTATCTCATTGGTGCTCACGGGGAAGTCCACCGCGTTGTGGCCGGTCTGAGGGTCGCAGATGTTGATGCCGTTCAGAAGCACGGCAATCTGGTCGAATGTGCCGCCGCGCACGCTCACGTCGGTCTGCATGCCCATGCCGCCGCGCTGGCGCACGTCCACTCCGGGAGCGAATTTCAGCAGGTCGTTCACCGTCACCGCCGGCATTGAGGCTATGGTGAGGCTGTCCATCACGGTCACGATCCTGGCGCTGACGCCCATTTCCATGGGGACCCTGCTTCCGGTGACCGCCACCGCCTCCAGATTATAGACCGAATCCGGAGCGGAGAATGGGTCCGTTGCGGACGGGACTGAGCAGAGCTCTGCGGCCGGGGCCGTGCGATGGCTCTCCCCTTCCGCCCTGCGATTTGCCGCCGAAGCTGCCGGGGCCGGAGTTTCTGTGCAAAGCTCTGCGGCCGGGGCCGGGAACGCGGCCAGAACGGTCAGCGCAAAGGCCATAGACATATGTTTTTTCATCTTTTTCCGTTTTTCCGCCTGCAAATAAACGACTACTTTTTTATACTCACAAAAAAGTTTATCTTTGAAATAGTTTACAAAAAGCCGCCCTGAAACGGGCGCCGGAACCGCTTATTGCTAAAACAGATTACCAAAACAAAACTTCTATGAGACGAACCCTTTTCGCTGTCATCTTAATGTGTCTCGGCAGCATTCTTTCCTTTGCCGGGGACTACACCAAAACCCTGAGGCTTGACTACATCTTCACCGGCACCAATAAGGAGACCGAAATCTCCCTGGCCAGAATGAAGAGTCTGGAAGGATGGGCAGGACGCCATGTGAACATGGACAAGATTCTTCTTCAGGGCAACGGCGCCGTGAGGGTCTTCGACAAAAAGACGGACAAGCTCCTCTATGTCAACACTTTCTCCACCCTTTTCCGCGAGTGGCAGAATTCCGAAGAGGCCACAAGGGTGCGCAAGTCCTTCGAGGTGGTGCTTCTCGTGCCCATGCCCGAAGCCCCCGCACGCATAAGCGTGGAGCTCTATAACGACCGCAGGGAGACCGTCGCAGAATATTCGTTCGACATGGATCCGACCGACATCCTCATCCAGCCGGTCAAGTGCGACTATCCCAGCCGCTACATCATCAAGTCCGGAGATCCGGCCGACCATGTGGACATAGCTTTCGTGGCCGAGGGCTACCGCGCCGACGAGGCCGAGCTGTTCTATACCGAGGCCAAGATGGCCGCCGAGGCGATTCTCGCCCATGAGCCTTTCAAGTCGATGGCCGACAAGATCAATTTCGTGGCCGTCGCGGCGCCTTCACAGGAGAGCGGAATCAGCATTCCCCACGACAACCATTGGGTGAACACGGCGCTCGGTTCGCACTATGACACTTTCTATTCCGAGAGATATCTCACCACTCTGAACATCTTCAAGCTCCACGACGCCCTTGCCTCCGTACCCTATGAGGACATCATAATCCTCGCCAACACAGAGCATTACGGCGGAGGCGGAGTCTATGGCCAGTATATGCTTTCCTCCACGAGGCACGCCGCTTCGAAGCCTGTCATCGTGCATGAGTTCGGACACAGCTTCGCCGGCCTGGCCGACGAGTATTTCTATGACGACCAGTATGAGCAGTTCTATTTCACAGATATCGAGCCCTGGGAGCCCAACATCACCACTCTCGTGGACTTCGACTCCAAGTGGAAGGACATGCTCCAGACCGACAAGATTGTGACCAAGGCCGAGCAGGACGCTGCGAAGGCCAGGGAGAGAGAGGCCATGGAGAAGGAGTTCAAGGCTGCGAAGGCCGAGGGCAGGAAGCCGGAGTTCAAGAGGCCCGACTACAGCAACGCCAAATATGAGGTGGGGCTCTATGAGGGCGGCGGCTACCTGAGCGAGGGTGTTTACAGGCCGGTGCTCGAGTGCAGGATGAAGATCAACGAGTTCCCCGAGTTCTGCCCCGTGTGCCAGAGGGCCATCACCCGTCTGATCAATTACAGAACCGTGCAGCAATGACGAGAGTAAGCGTCCCGTGGCTTAAGGCCAACTATGTCAAGAGAGAGGAAATGGTCCCCATGCGGGACGGAGTCGGGCTATATACTGCAATCTATAGCCCGGCTTCGGGCGGCGCCGCTCCGGTGCTGATGCTGAGGACGCCTTTTCCCCTCAAGCCCTATGGCCCGGGACGCTTCCCTTCCAATCTGAGAAAGGCCCTGTCGGGGTTTGTTTCCGCAGGGTACATAATAGTTCAGCAGAATGTCCGCGGGACATATCTGAGCGAAGGCAGCTTCGAGAATGTGAGGCCGGCGTCCACGGGAGAATATCCCGGGACGCTGTTTTCGGTCTCGGAGATGACGGACACCTGGGACACGGCGCAGTGGATACTGGAAAACACCGCCTGCAACGGCAGCATAGGCGTGAAGGGCGTGTCCTATCCGGGGTTCTATGCCACCTGTGCCGCGATGTGCGGCCATCCCGCCATAAAGGCTGTGTCGCCTCAGGCGCCGGTCACCGACTGGTTTATGGGCGACGACCTGCACCACAACGGCGCGCTGATGCTTGCCGACACCTATTATTTCGGCAGATTCTTTTTCCGCAAGAGGCCGCATCCGGGCCCGAGGGTGCTGCCGACCAGGCATATAGGCCGCAAGGACGTTTTCCGTTTTTTCCTGCGGATGGGGCCTATGGCACGGGCGCTGGCTCCGATGCTGAAGAAGAAGACTTTCTGGCGGGACATCGCGGCGCATCCGGACTATGACGGGTTCTGGCAAGAGCGCAATGCCGCCGCCGCGCTGGGGACATATTATTCGGACCATCCCGAGGCACCGGCGATGCTGGTGGTGGGCGGGACTTTCGATGCGGAGGACCTTTACGGGCCGCTGCGCTGTTTTGACGCGGTGAAGGACCGGGAGGACTGCTTCATGGTGCTGGGGCCGTGGGGACACGGTTCGTGGGGACACCGGAAGTTTGACCGCATCGGAGAGGCGTTCATGGGCAAGGGTCTGTCGGCCAGGTTCATGGACAGAATCGAGTTCCCGTTTTTCGAGCACTGGCTGCGCGGTGCGGGCCAGCTCCCCGACCATAAGGTCACGGTGTTCGCGTCTGTGGGCGCCGGCGTGGATGAAGACGCTCCGAATCTGCGGAAGATTCTCAGGGATTTTTCCGGCAAGGGGGCTTTGAAGGCGACGTCAGGGGCCGGCAAGCCGGTTCCGGAAGGCGCCGGTGCAGTTGCAAGCGCAGCCACCGGTGCAGCCACGAATGCAGCCGCAGGTGCAGTTGCAAGTGCAACTACCGGTGCAGCCACGAATGCAGCCGCAGGTGCAGTTGCAAGCGCAGCCACCGATGCAGCCACGAATGCAGCCGCAGGTGCAGTTGCAAGCGCAGCCACCGGTGCAGCCACGAATGCAGCCGCCGGTGCAGTTGCAAGTGCAGCCACCGGTGCAGCTACAAGTGCAGTTGCCGGCAGCGATTCCGGCGGAGTCGCAGGGTTTGCCTTTGAGAGGTCGGCGGTGTCGATAGTTTCGGATTCATGGCCGCTTAGGGGCTCGGGGCGCATGAGGCTCAGACTCGAAGGCGACCGCAGCCTTTCGATGGTTCCCGTACCTGATGGTCTTTTTGGCGGGGACCGTGGGGCCGATGCCGGAGCTGCGGGTGCGGACGGCGGCCTTGAGTCCGCGCCCGGAAGCACTTCTGACAGGCCGGATGCCGGAATTGCAGGCGGCCTTGAGTCAGCACCCGGGCATAGACCCGGACAGAATGACAAGCAGACGGCGCTGAGCTATCTGTCCGATCCGGCGAGACCGGTTCCCTCCTGCAGGAGAGGCCCGGCCATGGACCGTGACTATATGGCCGCGGACCAGCGGTTCCTCTCGCGAAGGAAGGACGTGCTGAGTTTCCGTTCCGGCCGTCTCGACAGCCCGGTCACCGCCATCGGGGCCGTGCAGGTTTCGCTTAGCGTCTCCATAGGCTCGGACGATGCCGATGTGCTGGTGAAGCTGATTGACGTGCGGCCCGACGGCTATCAGATGCCGGTGCGCGGCGGTATCCTGCCGCTCCGCTACAGGCATTCGTTCTCCGTCCCCGAGCCCATGCGGCCCGGCGTCGCCGAGCGGGTGGAGTTCACGCTTAACGACATAGCCCATGTGTTCCTGCCCGGCCACAGAATCATGGTCCAGGTGCAGAGCAGCTGCTTCCCGCTCTTCGCCATGAACCCCCAGACCTTCATCCCCAACCAGTACGGGGCCTCCGTGTCCGACTACCGCGCCACCGAGGTCACACTCCACACTTCCCCCGCCTCCCCTTCTTTTCTCGAAGTCGATTTCCTGTAGCGGGATGGCCCACCAGGACTTCGCCCGGTGCCCAGGGCAATGTGCTTTGGACTGAGGGCAACTTCCCCTCTCATGAGGCCGCGGGCGGCCACAGGTCCCGGAGGAGCCTGCCGAGTGCCTGTTCTATGCAAGACCCCGGCTCTTGGTGGAAAAGGTAAGTCGAGACAAGGGTCGCTACAGGATCGTAAGATGCGGATTATCTCGATTTAGGCCTTGCGTAAAGTGCTCTAAGTCGAGCACATAGGCTATCTATCGGGGACAAGCTCGACTTTGCGTTGTCATCAATCTCCGGCAGTCTGTCTTTAACAAAGGTTCATGACCCTTGCGAAGTTCGTCCATGCCATTGTGCCACTCAAGGCGTGAGAGGCATGAGAGCATGGAAGTAGAGCCCTGAAAAAGTCGTTACTTCCATGCCAATCAGCCTTTTAGCCATCTCCATCGGGCCTGGACATGGGCGAGCTCTGCACGACCCCGGGTCTGCAGTCGCTGAGCCTATCGAAGAAATCGCCCTGCCGGTTTCGGCTGCCGGGAAAGTGCACCTCGCGCCGTACAAAGTAAGGCGGAGGCATATGGCCACAGAGGGCCCTGTGGCGGTGCTTCCATCCGCCGTAACGGGTTTTAAAAGTCGTTACCGCGGACTGACCATAGCTCTCAGGCCCCTGGAATGGCACCTCCCTCCGCCTAACTTTGTAATTCAGCCTTTTTAACCATCTCCGGCTAGTCCGGGCATGGACAACTTCTGCAAGCAGAGTGGCGAACCGGCAACGGGCGGGGCCTTCGACACTTCTACCCCTCGGCAAGTTCGGGGAAAGTGTTGACTCCTCGGCAATGGGCGGGGCGTGGGCCTTTTTCCAGAGACCGATGCCCCTACGCTCACTCTGTAAAATTCGAGATGATGTAATCGGTCGGCGACGGCCGGGGTGGTTTTGCCCGGAAAGGCCCTGCAGAAGATGGGGCCACAGGGCATGGTAGAAGATTCTCGGCTCAGGAGACGGCACCATAGCCTGGTGGAAAATTTACCATCTGGACGGCGGCACCGCAGCCTGGCGACCACGAAGCC
>CAVIVH010000101.1:0-5392 GCA_963646185.1 bacterium
GACCGAGTTCTATTCCTTCTCTCCCATGGAGGACGTGAAGGCCCTGCTGAGCGGCGAGGGCATCGAAGCCGCCGACCTTAAATCCGAATTGATGAATCTGGAGGACGCCTTCATAGGCCTGACAGGAAAATATTAGCAGACATGTTCAAATCACTCATATTCAAAGAATGGCTCAAGACCGGCATGCTGGCCGGCGGCCTGTTTCTCCTGCTGCTGTGTTTCACGGGATATGATTTCATAGCCCTCGCGAAAAACGCCGAAATCCGCGGATATGCCTTCCTGTGGAGCTTCGCCGTGCAGAAGAATTCCATACTTGTGGACAACCTCAGGCTCCTTCCCGTGGTGTGCGGAGTGCTTCTGGCAGTGGCCCAGTTCGTTCCCGAATCGGCGAGAAAGCGCCTCAAGCTCACGCTCCATCTCCCCTATCCGCAGAGCAGGACCATATGCGTGATGCAGGGCTATGGCATTGTGCTTCTGCTGGTCCTGTTTGCGCTGCAGGCCCTCGCGCTCGGCATCTTCCTCGGCCATTATCTGCCCGCCGAAGTCACCGGACGCATCCTGTTCTCCTTCCTCACATGGTACTGCGCCGGAGTCGCCGCCTATATCTGGGCCGGAGCCATATGCCTGGAGCCGTCCTGGAGGCTGAAAATCACCGAGGCCGTGACCGCCGCCATAGTTCTCAGCATATTCTATTCGTCCTCGTCGGCCATGGCCTACAGGTTCAGCATCCTGCCGCTTTTCATCACGGTGACGCTGCTGGCCGTCCTGCTGATCCATTACAGCGTGAGACGCTTCAAAGACGGAGTTCAATAATAAACACAGACTGACATGAGAAAAATAGGAACCATATATCTGAGCGTCATCATCGCCCTGCTGGCCGTGTGGCTGCTGCCCAGGCTGTACAGGATCATCACGGCGGAGGGCTATTCCACGCCTTTCACGCTCTACAGCTGCGTGGTCAACGATTTCACCGCGCTGGAGGACAGCCGCAAGGGCGACCTGCTCTTCAAGGACACCGCCGGACGCGAATACGGCGACACCGTGCAGCCCCTGTTCTATCACAGGGCGCAGAAGATGGACGGCACCGCAAGGTACACCATCAACGGCCGCACCCTCACCGATGAGGAGATCGAGACCAACAACATCTATTTCACCTCCTCCCCGGAGGATGCCAACGCGGACATGCCGCCGGTGTATCTGATGCTGGAGTCCGACCCGCCCAGGGGCGACCTCCAGGACGCGGAATATGCCTTCGTGAACAGGAAGAACGGCCCCGCGATGATACGCATAGAGGACAATACCGAGGACAAGGCGCTTTCCGAGGCGTTCAGGACCTCGATGGCCGCCGCCGGCTTCCGCTTCCCCGCAGTGCTGGTGAACGGCAATCCCAACACCCGCAAGGCCTATGACGAAGGCTATATGATGACCGACAGCGAGGGCGGGCTTTTCCACGTCAAGCTGTTCAGGGGCCAGCCTTCGGTGGAGCACATCCGGCTGCCCGATTCCATAGACATAAAACATGTCTCCATAATCGAGCATGACAACAGGGCGTCCATCGCCTATTTCACTGATTCCAGGGACCGTTTTTATATCGTCGACAGCCTGCGCACCCTGCATCCCACCGATGTGAAGGCCGACCTCTCGAAGCAGAACATGATGCTTGTGGGCGACGTGTTCTATTACACCGTGAAGGTGAGCGACAGCGACGGCGAGAGCTTCTGGGCCCTGCGCAACGGGGATTTCTCCACCGTGAAGACCCTCCGGAGGGACTATCCCGAGTCCACAGTCTTCGACCTGCCGAAATATATCTTCCCCGTGCAGCTGTCCATGACCTCTTCGCTCGACGGATGGGTGAGGCCCCGGTTCTACAATTTCTCGTGGATCGGTCTGCTTGTGGACGTTATCGCCGCGGGGCTGTTCTTCGGACTGAGGGCCCGCGCGAGAAGAAGAAAATAAAATAGCCTGAAGGCATTTCCTGAAGGGGGAATATTGTGTAGATTTGTATTCTCTAATCCCCGCCGGAAATGCCTTTTGTTCATCTTCACGTACACACCCAGTATTCCATTCTGGACGGATTTTCCTCAATTTCAAAGCTTTTCGACAGAGCCGAGGAGTTGGGCATGCCTGCCCTGGCCATAACCGACCACGGCAACATGTACGGGGTCAAGGAGTTCTTCAAGTATGCGTCCAAGCACCCTTCGGTGAAGCCGCTGATAGGCTGCGAGGTCTATGTGACCCGCCATTATGACCACCGTCTCAAGGACCCGGACCACAAGAAGTATTACCACCTCATCCTGCTGGCCAAGAACTATGACGGCTACAAGAATCTGATGAAGATAGTGTCCATCGGACACATCGAGGGCAAGTATTACGACAAGCCGAGGGTCAGCCACGAGGTGCTGGCGAAATATCACGAGAATCTGATCTGCTGCTCGGCCTGTCTGGCCGGAGAAATCCCCAGAGCCATCAACGACGGGGACATGGAGGCGGCCCGCAAGGCCGTGAAGTGGCACAAGGATCTGTTCGGGGACGACTACTATCTCGAGGTGCAGCTGCACAAGACCGAGGTTCAGGGGCTGCCAGAAGATGCCTATGAGAATGTCATTGACGTCTATAAGCGCCAGACGGTGGCCAACGCCGCCATATTCTCGCTTGCCGGGGAGTTCGGGGTGAAGGTGGTCGCGTCCAACGACGTGCATTTCGTGCGCAAAGAGGACGGTCCCGCCCACGACAGGCTCATCTGTCTGAACACCAATGCCTTCATAGACGACGTGAAGAGGTTGCGCTACACCCAGCAGGAGTATCTGAAGAGCGAGGAGGAGATGGCCGCCCTGTTCCCGGACCATCCGGAGGTGATTTCCAACACTCTGGAGGTGGCTGACAAGATTGAGAGCTATACCATAGACAGAGGCCATGTGCTCCCGAAATTCGACCTTCCGGAGGACTTCATGCGGGACATAGAGGCGCAGAGGGAGAAATATGCCGCCGTGATTGATGCCGGCCGCTGCGACAAGGACGGCAACGACAGGGGCGAGGAGTTCCGGAATTCGGTCGCCTATCTGTGCCATCTCACCTATGAAGGAGCCCGCTGGCGCTATGGCGAGACTCTCACCGAGGAGCAGGCCGACAGGATAGACTTCGAGCTGAAGACCATCAGCCGCATGGGCTTCCCGGACTATTTCCTCATTGTGCAGGACTATATAGCCGCATCTCGCGCCATGGGCTCGATGGTGGGCCCGGGAAGAGGCTCGGCCGCCGGTTCGGTGGTGGCCTACTGCCTGAAAATCACCAATCTGGACCCGATAAAGTATCAGCTGCTGTTTGAGCGTTTCCTGAATCCGGACCGCATAAGCATGCCTGATATCGACGTGGACTTCGAGGACCTGGTGAAGGCGCACAAGTATGTGGAGGACAAATACACGGCCGACCATGTGTCGCGCGTCATCACCTTCGGCACCATGGCCGCGAAGAGCGCGATAGCCGATGTGGCGCGCATAAGCCATCTGTCGCTGGACGAGTCCAACCGCCTGAAGAAGATGATACCGGACAAGCTGAGCGAGAAGAAGGAGAAGAAATATCCCTTCAACCCCAAGCTGGACACTCTGAAGCCGGGCTTCAAGGTGGTCGAGGAGGAGGTCGAGACCGACGATCCGGCCAATCCGGGCCAGAAAATCCGGGAGATGAAGACCTTCCAGAAGGGCATGGAGGACGTGGACGCGAAGATCACGCTGGAGAACTGCTACCGCCTGGTCCCGGAGTTCAGGGATGAGCTGGAAAACGGCTCGGAGCTCAACAGGGAGGTCCTGCTCTACGCGAAGCAGCTGGAGGGCAGCATACGCCAGGTGGGAATGCATGCCTGCGCCACCATCATCGGCCGCGGCAACCTCACCGACTACATCCCCATCTGCCTCTCGGAGGACAAGGAGACCAAGGAAATGGTCTGGACCTCGCAGTATGACGGCCACTATATCGAGGACGTGGGCATGCTGAAGATGGACTTCCTGGGGCTCAACACCCTGTCCATCATCCACAAGACGCTGGACTACATCAGGCAGGGCCACGGCATAGACATAGACATCGAGGCCATTGACATCAACGACAAGGCCACCTATGAGCTCTATGGCCGGGGCGACACCACGGTTGTGTTCCAGTTCGAGTCTCCGGGCATGAAGGAGTGGCTCATCAAGCTGCATCCGGAGCGATTCGGCGACCTCATAGCAATGAACGCCCTCTACCGGCCGGGGCCTATGGACTATATCCCCGACTTCGTGGAAAGGAAGCTGGGCCACCAGGCCATCACCTATGACCTGCCGGAAATGGCGGAGTTCCTGGAGGAGACCTATGGCATCACGGTCTATCAGGAGCAGGTCATGCTGCTTTCCCGCAAGCTGGCGGGATTCACCAAGGGCGAGGCTGACAAGCTGCGCAAGGCCATGGGTAAGAAGCAGATAGCCGTGATGATGGCCCTGAAGGAGAAGTTCATGAAGGGCGGCATGGCCAACGGGCATCCGGAGAAGACGCTGGACAAGATATGGAAGGACTGGGAGAAGTTCGCCCAATATGCCTTCAACAAGTCGCACGCCACCTGCTATGCGTGGGTGAGCTACCAGACCGCTTGGCTGAAGTGCCACTACACCGCCGAGTTCATGGCCGCCAACCTGAGCTGCAGCGAGAGCATGGACGACATCAAGAAGATAATGGCGGACTGCAAGGCGCATAAGGTCAAGGTGCTGAACCCGGACGTGAACGAGTCGGCATCGCATTTCACCGTGAACAAGGACGGCGACGTGCGTTTCGGCCTCTCGGGCATCAAGGGCTTCGGCGGCAACATCGTGGACGCCATTCTCAAGGAAAGGGAAAGCGGAGGCGCCTTCAGGGATGTTTTCGACTTCATGGAGAGGATGGCCGGCACGGTGAACAGGAAGAACCTGGAGTCGCTGGTGAACGCCGGAGCCTTCGATTCCATGGGCATAACCAGGCCGCAGTTCACGGTCCAGTGCAAGAACGGCAACCTTTTCATCGACGAGCTTCTGTCCTATGGCGACAAGTCCAAGGCCTGCAACGAGGACGGCGGCATGTCCCTGTTCGGGGACGTGGAGGAGCTAAGGCCCACGCGCCCGGAGATACCCGAATTCACGGGCGAGGAGGACCAGATGGAGACTCTGAGGAAGGAGAAGGACCTGGTGGGCATGTATCTGTCGTCGCATCCGCTGGACAAATACCGCTTCGAAATCGAGAATTTCACCGACATGTCCATGTCAGACCTCAAGGAGGAGATTGCGGCCTGCGAGTCGCACAAGGAGACGAAAAAGGTCCATGTGGCCGGCATAATCACCTCCTATCCGCTGCTTTCGACCAAGACCGGCAAACCCTATTCAAAGACGGTCATCGA
>CAVIVH010000102.1:0-5390 GCA_963646185.1 bacterium
ACCCCTTCCTG
Organism: bacterium; assembly: GCA_963646185.1. Taxonomy (GTDB): domain Bacteria; phylum Bacteroidota; class Bacteroidia; order Bacteroidales; family UBA932; genus Cryptobacteroides. Next base: position 12 of record CAVIVH010000102.1, read on the forward strand.
GTCATGGCCACACAGAACCCCATAGAGCAGGAGGGAACCTATCCGCTTCCCGAGGCCCAGGTGGACCGCTTCATGCTCAAGGTCGTGGTGAGCTATCCAAAGAAGGAAGAAGAGAGACAGATAATCCGGATGAACAACGCCGGAGAGTTCCCCGCCGTGAATCCCGTCGTGAGCCCCGAGGACATAGTAAGGGCCCGCAAGGTGGTGAGGGACGTGTATATGGACGAAAAGATCGAGCGCTACATAGTGGACATTGTCAGCGCCACCAGGACGCCGGAGGAATACGGGCTCAAGAACATGGTCAACATAATCTCCTACGGTGCCTCGCCCCGTGCCAGCATATCCCTCGCGGCCGCTTCCAAGGCATATGCCTTCATAAAGAGGAGGGGCTATGTGATTCCGGAAGACGTCAGGGCCGTGTGCAACGAGGTGCTCCGCCACAGGATCGGGCTCACCTATGAGGCCGAGGCCGAGAACGTCACCACCGAGAACATCATATCCGATGTGCTTAACGCCGTAATGGTTCCGTAATGGAAAACGCCCCTGAAGTCACGGACCTTCTCAAGAAGGTCAGAAAGATCGAGATAAAGACGAAGGCTCTGACCGCCGGGGTCTTCGCTGGAGAGTACCACTCCGCCTTCAAGGGCAGGGGCATGGCTTTCAGCGAAGTGCGCGGCTACCAGTGGGGAGACGACGTCCGCAACATGGACTGGAACGTGACCGCAAGGCTGGGCGCCCCCTATGTGAAGGTCTTCGAGGAGGAGAGGGAACTCACCGTGGTGCTGCTGATTGATGTGAGCCGTTCCGGGCTCTTCGGCACCGTCGGCTCCGGCAAGCGCGACCTCATAGCCGAGATCGCCGCCGTCCTGTCCTTCTCCGCGATACTCAACAACGACAAGGTGGGCGCGCTCTTCTTCAGCGACAGGATAGAGGAGTTCATCCCTCCGAAAAAGGGCAGGAGCCATCTGCTCCATATAATAAGGAAGATACTGGGCTATGTTCCCAAGGGAAACGGCACCGACATTTCCGGAGCGCTGCGCTATCTCACCGATGCGCTCAAGAAGAAATGCACCGCGTTCCTGCTTTCGGACATGCTCGACGTAAGGCCCGACGGGACTCCCGCCTATGAGGACGCCCTCAAGGTGGCCGCATCCCGCCACGACCTGTCCGTGATAAGGGTCCATGACCGCCGCGAGAGGGAAATCCCCGATGTGGGACTGGTCCATGTAAAGGACGCCGAGAGCGGCAGGTCCGCATGGGTGGACACGTCCTCGCGCAAGGTGAGAAACGCCTATGCCGCATGGTTCTCGAAGGTGAACGGGGCCGCCGACGCGCTCATGGGCCGGTATGGAATTGACAGCGTGGACATAGCAACCGACGGGGACTATGCCAAGGCGCTGCTTGGATTTTTTGCCAAAAGATGAAGAAGGTCAATATATTGTCTCTTACGGCCGCTGCCTCCGTGCTGTTCTCCCTTGCCGCCGGAACTCCGCGCGGGGGAGCTGACGGCGTGTTCCTGCGCAATGTGCAGGAGCGGGACACTGTGCTGGTGGGAGACCGTCTGCAGTATGGCGTGCGCATGAATTCCGTTCCGGACGGGACGGCCCTGCTCATGCCGGAGATAGTCACCGGGCCTATGGCCGGAGATAGCCTGGAGGTGACCGGCGGCTGGGTCTATGACACTCTGAAGGTCAGCGGGCGCGGGGCCAGGGCTTCCCGCGACATGGAAATCACCATGGAGCTGGTTCCTTTTGAGTCCGGCAATTATCTTCTTCCCCCGATTTCGATGGTGAGGGCGGATTCCGGACAGAGGCCCGACACCCTGAGATTCGACCCTGTGATGCTGGAGGTGAAGGAGATACAGATCGACACCGCCACCTATGTCCCTCATGACATAAGGCCCCAGATAAAATATCCGCTGACGGCCGCGGATGTGTTCCCGTGGATATGCGCGGTCTGGGCAGTCGCCCTGCTGGCGATACTCTGCTGGGCGATTCCGGCCATGCTTAAGGGCCGCCGCGGAGGCGTCTCCGCGAAGCCTTCGGATCCGCCGCACATAGTCGCCCTGCGCAAGCTTGACACCCTGAGGGGCAACAGATACTGGGCTCCGGACAAGCAGAAGATACTCTATGCGGGGGCCACCGACGCCCTGCGCGAATATATTTCCGGACGCTATGGCTTCGGAGCCAAGGAGATGACGACCGCGGAGATTTTCGCGGAGCTGAAGAACGCCGGGCTTCCGGCCGACCTCTATGACGGGGTGAAGGCTCTCTTTGAGAATTCCGACATGGTCAAGTTCGCCAAGGCCGCGATGCCGGACGAGTACAATGCCCGGGTCGTGCCCACGGCCGTGAGATTTGTCACCGAGACCTACAGGGCTGAGGTCGAGGAGGAAGAGGATGTGAAAAAGGAATAAGCGAATATGTTTTTTGAATATCCAGGACTGTTGTGGCTGCTGGCCGTGCCGGCGCTCATGCTGCTGCTCTATGTTTACAGAGAGCTGCGGGAGAGAAGGCCGCACCTGCGGGTCTCCTCCGTCACGCCGTGGATTGCGGGCGGAAAGAGAGGCATGGCCGCCTTCAGGCATGTGCCTTTCGCGCTCAGGCTGGCCGCGGTGACTCTCCTGGTGGTCGCCCTCTGCCGCCCGAGGTCTTCCTCGCAGATGGAGAAGGTGGACACCGAAGGAATCGACATAGTGTTCGCCATGGACGTGTCCACCAGTATGCTGGCCAGGGATTTCACCCCCGACAGAATCAGCGCCGCCAAGGACATAGCCGTGGAGTTCATCTCCCAGAGGCCTTCCGACCGCATGGGAATAGTGGTGTTCGCCGGCGAGAGCTACACCCAGTGCCCTCTCACCACTGACAGGCCCACTCTGATAAACCTGATGAAGGACATAGAGACCGGTCTCATCGATGACGGCACGGCCATAGGCAACGGACTTGCCACCGCAGTGTCCCGAATGGCCGATTCCGATGCCAAGAGCCGGGTGGTGATACTGCTCACCGACGGTGTGAACAACTCCGGCGAGGTGTCGCCCGCCAGCGCCGCCGAGATTGCCAAGACCTATGGCGTGAGAGTCTATACCATAGGCGTGGGCGCCAACGGCACCGCCCCCTATCCAGTCATCACCCCCTGGGGCGTGCAGTTGCAGGACGTGCAGGTGGAAATCGATGAGGATCTGCTCAAGAAGATCGCCGACGAGACCGGAGGCCGCTATTTCAGGGCCACGGACAACACCAAGCTCGCCGAGATATATTCCGAGATAAACAAGATGGAGAAATCCAGGACCACGGTGGACAGCTTCCCCGTCTATAGGGAGCTGTTCCAGAACTTCGCCCTCGCGGCGCTGGTGTGCCTGCTGCTGGAGATTCTCCTGAGACTGCTGACAAGGAGGCTTCCATGATCATATTCGCATCATACAGATATCTGGCGCTGCTCCTGCTGATACCGGTGTTTTTCATCGGCTATGCTCTGGCCCGCACCGCGAGGAAGAGGAGGGTCGCCAGGTTTGGAGACCCGGCTCTGGTGGGCGCGCTTATGCCTTCATGGTCCGGCTCCAGGGGCTGGCTGAGGCTGAGCCTGTTCTCGCTGGCCTTTTTCTTCTTTGTCATAGGTCTGGCCCGCCCCCAGCTGGGCGCCAAGCTCGAAGAGCGCAAGACCAGGGGCGCCGAGGTGATGATCGCCCTCGACGTGTCCAACTCCATGCTTTCGGAGGACTATTCCCCGAACCGCCTGGAAAGGGCCAAGCTCGCCATATCCCGTCTGGTGGACAAGCTTCGCGAGGACAGGATCGGTCTGGTGGTGTTTGCCGGACGCTCCTTCGTGCAGCTCCCGATCACCAACGACTACATTTCCGCCAAAACTTTCCTCAGCTCGGTGTCCACCGGGTCGGTCCCGCTTCAGGGTACCGCTATCGGCGACGCCATAAACACCTGCATCAGAAGCTTCAGCGCCCAGAGCGAGAAGAGCCGTGCCATAATAGTGATCACCGACGGCGAGAACCATGAGGACGACCCGGTCGAGGCCGCACGCGAGGCTGCCAAAATGGGGATCAAGGTCTATACCGTGGGCGTAGGCTCGGAGGAGGGTAAGCCCATTCCCATGGACGGAGGCTATCTGAAGGACAGCGGCGGCAACATAGTCGTGACCCGTCTCGACGAGAACTCGCTGAAGGAGATTGCCCGGGCCGGCGGCGGTGCCTATATCCATGCCGGCGAGGAGGAGTTCGGCCTCAATCCCATAATCGACGACATCCGCAAGATGGAGGATGAGGAGCATAGCTCCCAGGTGTTCGAGGCCTATGAGGAACAGTATATGTACTTTTTCGCCATTGCCCTGGCCCTGCTCGCGCTGGAATATCTGGTGGGGGAGAGAAAGGCGAAGAAACAATTGTTTGACTGATGCTTAGAAGAATAATCATATCGGTGTTCGCCGCTGTGGCCCTCTGCGGGACCGGGCTGTATGCCCAGACCGGGCACGGGGATGCGCGGCGCGGCAACCGTCAGTTCGCCAGGGAGAAGTGGGCGGAGGCCGACATAAGCTACCGCAAGGCCCTGGTGAGGGATTCCCTGTCGTTTGCGAACAACTATAATCTGGCCGACAATCTCTACAGGCAGGGTGCCGCGGAGGAGGCCGGGAAGTATATGGACAAGGCAATAGAGCTTTCCGAAGGTCAGGAGAAAGACGTGGACGCCTATTTCAACCGCGGCGACTTTGCCATGTCCGCTAAGGACTGGCAGACTGCGGTGGACATGCTGAAGAAGGCCATGCTGGCCGATCCGGGCGACCTGGAGGCGAAGGAGAATTATACCTATGCCAAGAAGATGCTGGAGAACAGCCGGAACAACGGCGGAGGCCAGAGTCAGAACAACCGGGACCAGAACCGGGATCAGAATCAGCAGAACCAGGATCCAAACCAGCAGAATCAGGACCAGAACCGGGACAATCAGGATCAGAATAAAGACCAGGACAATCAGAATAACGGTCAGAACAATCAGGACCGGAATCAGAACAATGACCGGAACCGGGACGGCCAGGGCCAGAACGGACAGAATCCGGACGGCCAGGACTCTGAAGGCGGCGGAGACCCGCAGATTTCTCCCCGTCAGGCCCGTCAGGTGCTTGACGCCGTAGCGGCCAAGGAGAAGGAGACGAGGGACAAGGTGGAGAAGGAAAAGGCCGCCCTGCTCAAGTCCCGCAGGCTGGACAAGAACTGGTAACGCGGACCGGCCGCCCGTTGCGGCGCAGGCGTCGTTTTATTGAAAAAGAAGCGTATGAAGAAGATATTGGCAATATTGCTGCTGCTGGCAGCTTCGGTGGCGTCCTATGCCCAGAAATCGATCAGGGTCGAAGCTCCTGAGGTGGTCGGGCTGGACG
>CAVIVH010000103.1:0-5340 GCA_963646185.1 bacterium
GATATAGACCAGGTCATAGACCCGCCCGCCCAGCGACTTCAGCGTCTCCAGAGCGTCGCCGATATGCAGTTCTATCTTGTCGGCGACCCCCGCCCTCGCAAAGCCTTCCCGGATCAGGTCCTCCAGCTCGTCATTGATTTCCAGCGCGTCCAGATGGCCGTCCTCCGGAAGGCCGCCTGCAAGGCATATGGCCGAATAGCCGGTGAAAGTCCCGATTTCCAGGACGGAACGGGCATGGCAGAACTCCGCCATCATGGTGAGAAAACGGCCCTGCACCGGTCCAGAAAGCATCTGCGGGAAATTGGTGCGGATGTGGGTCTGGCGCTCCAGCCAGGAAAGCGCCTCGCTCTGGGCCGTGCTGTGGGCTCTCAGATATTTCTCTTCCGGATCCATGCTAAAGATATATCAGCGCAGACATCTTCTCCGGGGCGAAAATCCGCTCTGCGGCCACCCGGATATCCTCGCCGGTGAGCGCCTCGATCTGCCGGCGCACCTGCCCGTCCTCCGACACTTTGCCGAAAGACAGAAGGCTCTTGCCCATGCTCTGGCACTGGCTCTCGCCGTTGTCCGAGCTTATGGCCAGCTGGCCGAGCAGCTGCTTCTTCGCCGCTTTGAGACGGGCCGGAGACAGAGGGCCGGCGATCAGCCTGTCCAGTTCACGTCTTATGGCCTTGCGGCATTTGTCCAGATTGCGCCGCTCGCAGCCTATGAGTATGGCCATGACCCCGCAGTCGGCATATTGGGTATAGGAAGTCTCCACGCCATAGACCCAGCCGTTCTTCTCGCGCAGGACCCCGTTCAGTATGGAATTGGACGCGGGGCCGGCCAGAATGTTACCCAGGAGCACCGCCGACAGCCGTTCCCTCTCCTCATAGAGCGATGGGGCCAGGGCTCCGAAGACGGCGTTCACCTCATGGTTGCGCTTTTCGAGCGACTTGTCGAAAATTCTCAGTTCGGGAAGGCGGTAGGACGGGCCGTCCGGTTTCACGCCCGCCACCGGGGAGCCGGGAGCATAGCCCGGAAAAAACTTCTCCAGCAGCCTCAGCAGCTTCTTTTCCAGCTGCGCCTCATCAGAATCCGCCACCACGGCAAGGGCCATAGACTCCGGCAGAAACTTCTCCGAGACGAATCTGCGCAGCTCTGCGGGGGTGATTTTCTTCACCGACTCCGCCGTGCCGAGTATCGGCCGCTCGAGCGGATGGCCCTCGAAGACCATGCCCTCGAACTTGTCATAGACATCGTCGGCGGGGCTGTCCTTATAGGACCTGATCTCCTCGATCACGACGCCCTTCTCCGTCTCCACCTCGCTTTCCGGGAAAACCGGCGAAGTGGCCAGCTCCAGAAGAAGCGACATGGCCTTGTGCAGGTCTTCCCTGAGCACTGTGGAATGCAGGACTATCTCCTCCTTGGCCGTGTAGGCGTTGAGGTCGCCCCCGAGGCGGTCCAGATAGCCGTTGATGACGGCGGAGGATTTCCCGGCCGTTCCCTTGAATATCGTGTGTTCGGTGAAATGGGCGATTCCGCAATGGTAGCCCTCCTCGTTTCTCGTGCCGCAGCGGATGCTCAGCGAGCAGTAGCCCACCGGCGACGAGCTGCGTTTCACGGCGTAAAGAACCCCGCACGGGGCTTTCCCACAAATCATGTCCGGCAGCTATTGATTTATGAAGCGGACGATGTCGCTCTTTGTGAACCCGGTCTCGAGCCGCGAGCCTATCTTGCTCTTTTTCAGATAATAAAGCTCATGCGTGCGCGCATTGAACACCATTTTCCAGCAGACGTTGCCCTTCTGCGGGAAAGCCGGGGCTATGCTGTAGCCGACGGCCTTGCCGGAAGTCCCGTTCTCCATGATGGACAGAATTTCCTCTTCGGAGAGGATGACTCCGCCGAGCTTTTCATCCATATATGCGCGGCCCAGCCTCTCGGAGACCTCTCTGGCGTCCACCACGAAACTGCAGTCCGCAGGCATCTTCTTCACCATGGAGCCGACCTTCTTGAATCCGCCCAGAATGGAGCTTTCGATATATGACTGGGCCACATCCAGAATGGCCGGCATGAACACGTTCTCCCTGCCGTCCCGGAGGTCCGAAGAGCACAGGGGAAGGGTCACGAGCTCCAGCATGTCCTCAATCTTGTCGGCGCCGCCCTTGACCACGGTGACATAGGATATGCCCTCGTTCACCGTGCCGGAGGAGCGGACTATGAGCATGAAGTAATAGCCGGGGTCGTTTTTCAGCCTCTCGAAATCGGCGTTGCCGCAGAACTCATAGGGCGAGATGTTCCATGTGTTCTTGACCGACTCCCTCAGGGAAAGGCTCAGGAAATCCTCGCCGGGAAGGACCACCTTGAGGGTCTTCACGGGGAAATCGCCGATCTTGTCTTTCTTGGACACTATCGTGACCTGGGCCTGCGCGAAACAGCACAGGGACACCAGCATAAGCGCAAATATTGAAAGGATTCTTTTCATGTCGGGAAACTTTCCTGTCATCTGTTGGCGGCGGGTCCCGCACATGCGGACCCGAACCATACAAAGTTAGAAAATTTGAGTTATTTTTGTGTTATGTATATAGTCTCAGCCCGCAAATACAGACCGGACTCGTTCGCGTCCCTGATCGGACAGGACGTGATTGTCCGGACGCTCAAGAATTCGATAATCCGCGGCCAGCTGGCCCATGCCTACCTGTTCTGCGGCCCCCGCGGAGTGGGCAAGACCAGCGCGGCCAGAATTTTCGCGAAGATGATCAACTGCGAGCACCCGACCGCGGACATGGAGCCCTGCGGAGATTGCGAGTCGTGCCGGTCCTTCCAGGAGGGACGCTCCTACTGCATCCACGAGCTGGACGCCGCATCGAACAACAGCGTGGAGGACATCAAGGCCCTCATCGAGCAGGTGAACATCCCGCCGCAGGTGGGAAAGTACAGCGTGTTCATAGTGGACGAGGTCCATATGCTTTCGCCCCAGGCCTTCAACGCCTTCCTCAAGACGCTAGAGGAGCCTCCGGCACATGCAATATTCATCCTCGCCACGACCGAGAAGCACAAGATTCTCCCCACCATCCTCTCCCGCTGCCAGACCTATGACTTCAACAGGATCGGCATCGCGGACATGGTGAGGAACCTGAGGATGATTGCGGACAAGGAAGGGATCACGGTGGATGACGAGTCGCTCCATGTGATTGCGATGAAGGCCGACGGGGCCATGCGCGACGCCCTCACCATCTTTGACCAGACGGTGGCGTTCTGCGGGACGGAGGTGAAATATGAAGATGTGCTGAAGAACCTGAACGTCCTTTCCTATGAGCACAGTTTCGCCCTTGTGGATTTCTTCCTGGAGGGCAACTGGCAGGGCGCTCTGCTGAAGTTCAGCGAGGTTCTCGCCAAGGGGTTCAACGCCCTGCATTTCGTCTCGGCGCTCAGTTCCCATCTGAGGGACCTGATAGTGGCCAAAAACAGCGCCCTCGATGCGCTGCTCGAATTTCCGGCCTCGCTCAAAGAAAGATACAGAGAACAGGCGGAGCGCTGCTCCATGCAGTTCCTCTATGACGCGCTTTCGGTCACGTCGGCCTGCGAAGCCGGCTACCGGACCAGCGTCAACCCCAAGCTGCACATAGAATTCGCGCTTATGCGGCTGAGCTTCCTGACCGGGAAGGGCGAAGTGAATCTCTATGCGGCCAGGACGGCCGCCGCTCCCGCAAGACCGGCAGCTTCCGCGACTGCGGCTCCTGCAAGGCCCGTGGCGACTGCAGCAGCAGCTCAGCCTTCGGCAGCAGCAGCTCCCGCTACGGAAAAGCCGGCGACAGCGGCTCCGGCCCCGGCTCCCGAAAAGCCCGGAAAGCCAGTGACAGCGGTTCCCGCTCCCGAAAAGCCCGAAACCATTCCGGCGAAGCCTGCAGATGCCGCCCCTGCGGACGGCCATAAGTCCGAAAACTCTTCGGCCGAGGCGACAGCGGCAGAGCTTCGGACAGCCGCCGCAGTTTCCGAAAGCCCCGCCGCCGGAGAGAAAGCCGCCGATTCAGTGAACCCCGCAGCTTCAGAAGGTCCCGCCCCTGCGGAAAAGCCGGCCGTCCGCCAAAGGACCCGCACCGCTCCCAAGGTGGTGATTTCCCCGGACACCTATAAGCCCGTAGCCCAGGCCGCCACACCCGAAGATGACTCGCCCATTCCTTCCGACGACGCAATCCGCGGCGCGTGGAAAGGCCTCGCCGAGCTGTACAAATCCCGCGAAAGGCTATATCAGACCCTCTGCTCGTCCAAAATCGGCATCAGCGACAACGGCGACCATAAGCTTTTGATCTTCAATGTCATAAACCTGTCGCAAAAGAAATGGATCGAGGAGCGTCTGCTGCGCGACCTGGAGAAAAATCTCTGCCGCCTGGCAGGCTCCGGCAAAGTGAGGATTAGCGTGGAGGTGCTTCCCGAAGAAGATGCCCCGAAGAAGGCCTATATGCCGTCCGAGCAGGCCGTTGACCTGATGAACCAAAATCCCGAAGTGCGCGACCTGGTGAAGGACTTCGGACTTGACACCAAATAAATCGGAAATGAAACTAAGAGCTGAAAATCTCGTTAAGAAATATGGAGTGAGGACAGTCGTGAAAGGCGTGTCCATGGAAGTCAGTCAGGGAGAGATAGTCGGCTTCCTGGGGCCAAACGGCGCCGGCAAGACGACCAGCTTCTATATGATCACCGGCCAGGTGGTCCCCAACGACGGCCACATCTTCCTGGACGACGAGGAGATAACGGGACTGCCCATGTACAGGCGCTCCCAGAAGGGAATAGGCTACCTGCCCCAGGAGGCTTCGGTGTTCAGAAAGATGTCGGTGGAGGACAACATCATGTCCGTGATGGAGCTTTCGCCCATGACCAAGGCCGAGCGGACCGAGAGGCTCGAGAACCTCATCGACGAGTTCAATCTCTCCAAGGTCCGCAAGAGTCTGGGAATACAGCTCTCCGGAGGCGAGAGAAGGCGCTGCGAGATTGCGAGGGCGCTGGCGGTGGACCCAAAGTTCATCCTTCTGGACGAGCCTTTCGCCGGAGTGGACCCGATTGCCGTGGAGGACATCCAGTACATAATCGCGAAGCTGAAATACAAGAACATAGGTGTCATCATCACCGACCACAACGTGGGCGAGACGCTGGCCATCACCGACAGGGACTATCTTCTCTATGAGGGGACAATCCTCCAGCAGGGCACTCCTGAGTCTCTGGCCGCCGATGAGGATGTGAGGACGAAATATCTCGGTTCCGGTTTCGTGCTCAAGCACTCGGCCGCGGTCGAGCGGGCCAGACGCGAGCATCTGGAAAAGGGTGAATAAAAGCGGCCGGCTGAGATTTCAGCCGGTCGCT
>CAVIVH010000104.1:0-5259 GCA_963646185.1 bacterium
GTTCTGTGTGGCCATGACCAGGAAGGGGTCCGGCAGGCGGAAAGTCTCGTCGCCTATGGTCACCTGGCGCTCCTGCATGGCTTCGAGCAGGGCGGACTGGACCTTGGCGGGGCTTCTGTTGATTTCATCGGCGAGCACGAAGTTGGCGAAGACGGGACCCTTGTGGACCTCGAACCTGCCTTCCTTCTGGGAATATATCAAAGTACCGGTGAGGTCGGCCGGGAGCAGGTCCGGAGTGAACTGGATTCTGCTGAACCTGGCGCTGACCGCGCGGGCCAGAGTGTTTATCGCCAGGGTCTTCGCCAGTCCGGGGACACCCTCGAGAAGGATGTGGCCGTTGGCCAGAAGGCCGATCAGCAGGTTCTCCACAAGCTGCTTCTGTCCGATTATGACCTTGCCCATTTCCATGGTCAGGAGGTCCACAAAGGCGCTTTCCTGCTGGATCCGGTCGTTGAGTTCTTTGATATTTACGCTGTCCATAAAAGTACTAAATTTGCAAAAAATCAGTTTCCATGCGCTACAAGCTCCTCCTGAGCTACGACGGCTCGCCTTTTTGCGGCTGGCAGATACAGACGAAAGACCCTTCCGTCCAGGAGTGTCTTCAAAAGGCTCTGAAAACTCTTCTGAGAGAAGAGATTGAAGTCACCGGAGCGGGCCGCACGGACACAGGCGTGAACGCGATGTTCTACTGTGCCCATTTCGACTGTCGGGCCGGGCTTGACGCGGAGAACCTATGCTACAAATTAAATGCCATTCTACCCCCTTCGGTGTGTGTGCATTCGGTGTCTCCGGCGCCCGACGGGTTCCACGCCCGATTCTCCGCAGTATCAAGGACTTACATGTATTTCATCCATAAAAACAAGGATCCGTTCATGGACAGGAGGTCCTATCGCCTGGGCTATCCGCTGGACGTGGACGAGATGAACCGCGCGGCGCAGATGCTGCTGGGAACCAGGGACTTCGGCTGCTTCGAGAAGAAGGGCGGCGACAACAGGACGTCCATATGCACGGTCACTCAGGCCCGCTGGAGCTCCTATGTGCCTGAGCGTCTGGCCCTGGCCGGAGTCACGCCCGGGAAGGACGACTATCTGGTATTCACCGTCACGGCCGACCGCTTCCTCCGGAACATGGTCAGGGCCATCGTGGGCACCCTGCTGGAAATCGGCCGGGGCCGCAGGGACGCGGAGTGGATGAAGGAGGTGCTCGCCTCCGGGAACCGCTCGGCAGCCGGGGAGTCCGTTCCGGGCCATGCGCTCTTCCTCACAGAGGTGAAGTATCCCGAAATATAGGGCCTCAAAACGGTCTCCATGATTGTTTTTCCGCTGTTTTAAAGTATCTTTGCAGTTTGAATCTTTAGAAAACAGAAAAACAACAGACCCTATGCTATTCAATCTTCTTCAGACAGACAGTCTTCTCGATGCCATGGGCTCCTCCATGGACACCGTGGGCGAGGCCATCGCCGCAACTGCCCCGCAGCAGCAGGAAATGTCCTATTCGCTGATCAGCATGGCCGCGAAGGGCGGATGGCTGATGATAGTGCTCCTCGTGCTGTCGATCGTCGCCGTCTATATCTTCGGCAAGAAGTGGTGGATGATCCACCAGGCCGGAAACATCGACAAGAACTTCATGAATGACATCAGGGACTATATCCACGACGGCAAGCTCAAGTCCGCGGTCACACTCTGCGAAAAATACGACTCCCCCGTGGCCAGGCTGGTCCAGAAGGGAATCGAGCGCATAGGCCGTCCCCTGAGCGACATCCAGACCGCCGTGGAGAACGTGGGCAACGCCGAGGTCGCCCGCCTCGAGAAGGGTCTGCCGATCCTGGCCACCATCGCCGGAGGCGCCCCGATGATCGGATTCCTGGGCACGGTGCTCGGAATGGTCCAGGCCTTCTTCAACATGTCGCAGGCCGGCAACAACATCGACATCACCCTGCTTTCTGGCGGAATCTACACGGCCATGATCACGACCGTGGGCGGCCTCATCGTGGGAATTCTCGCATATTTCGGATACAACTATCTGACATCCAACATTTCGGACCTCGTGTTCAAGATGGAGAGCGTGACCATAGACTTCATGGATCTCCTTCATGAGCCGGCCGACAAAGCCGAGTAGCCATGGCACTTAAAAGACGCACGAAAGTCCTCTCGGAGACGGGAATGTCGTCCATGACGGACCTCGTCTTCCTGCTGCTGATTTTCTTCCTCATCACCTCCACCCTGGTGAACCCGAACGCCCTGAAGCTCCTCCTCCCGAAGAGCACCGGGCAGGTTTCGGCCAAAGCCACCGTGAGCGTGTCCATAAAGGACTGGCACAACGGCACTTACTCCTACCACATCAACGGGTCCGAGACAGCCGTGCCCTTCGCCGATGTGGAAGACGGCCTTGTGGGCCTGCTGCAGAGCGAGGACGACCCCACCTTTTCCATCTATGCCGACGAAACCGTCCCCGTGGGCGAGGTCGTGGCGGTGATGAACATAGCCAAGAGAAATCATTACAAAGTGATTCTGGCCACGCAGCCGGAATAAAACAGCCCCGAGATGCCGGACTACAGAGACAGCAGGAGAAAACAGGACGCCAGAGGCAGGATTATAGGGATAACCCTGGCCGCCGGCGCCCATCTGTGTCTGCTCGCGTTCGGAGTGTTCAACGGCGTGAAATATCTCTATCCCCCTCCGCAGGAGCAGTCGTTCCTGATCGACTTCAGCCGCGAGGAGGTGCCCATGCCCATGGAGGTCCGCCAGGGCTCGCAGCCCAGAGCCGAGGAAGTGGACGTGGCGAAGGGTCTGGAGCTGGTGCAGAAGTCGCAGGCCCAGGAGAAAGGGACCGGACAGAACAAGGCTCAGGAAGCATCCGGCGACGATTTCGGGGATGTGGAGAAATATGAGCCGCCCAGGGAAAAGCCCATAGACAGGAGAGCCTTGTTCCATGCTCCGGACAACAAGTCCGACAAGGACACGCTCGCCCCGCAGACTTCTTCGGAGATCAGCGACAAATTGCGCGCGGGCCATGCGTCCGGCAACACCGACAAGGGGAAGCTGGCCGGAAGCCCGAACGCCATGCTCAAGGGCCGCTCCACAGTGGGCGTGCTGCCGAAGCCGGCATACACCGGTCAGGAGACCGGAATAGTGGTCGTGAGAGTGTGGGTGGACCAGTATGGCTCCGTGCAGAAGGCCGAGGCCGGCGCGGAAGGCACCACCCTCAGCGACAAGAAGATATGGACAGCGGCGAGAAATGCCGCCATGGAATCTCACTTCAGCCCGAGCGGCGACGCTCCGGCGCTCCAGGAGGGCACCATAACCTATGTGTTCAAGGTGCGTTAGAAGTTTATTTGTGGCGTGAGCCACGACATCATTATCATTATTTATTAAAAAGGCCCGCAAGAAGGGCGACAATTATGGAAGACAACGAAAAGAGCGGTTACACCGCCGAAGGCAGGAGACTCAGACCGAGAAGGCCCAGGAGTTCAGAAAGAGCCTACAGCTCATCGGACAATTTCAATTCCGGTGACGGAGAGAGAAAATCATTCGGAGAAAGAAGAAGTTACGGCGGCCCCAGAAGAGAGGGCGGAAGACCGTCCTATGGCAGAAGCGGCGGATTCGGAGGAAGAAGAGACTTCCACGGAAGTTCTGAAGGCAGAAGATTCTCTTCCGACGGCGAGAGAAGGGAAGGCGGCTTCGAAAAGAGAGAAGGCGGCGAAAGAAGGAGCTATGGCGAAGGCGGAAGACCGTCATTCGGCAGAAGCGGCGGAGGATTCGGCGGAAGGAGAGACTTCCACGGACATTCCGATGACAGAAGACCGTTCCGCAGAGATTCCGACGGAGAGGGCAGAAGGTTCTCTTCCGAAGGCAGGAGATTCTCCTCTGACCGAGACAGGAGAGGAGGATTCCGCCAGGGCGGAAAGAGCTTCGGAAGCTATGGCAGGGGCGCAGGCCGTCCCGACCGCAGAAACGGCGGATTCGGCAAGCCCAGCTACCGCTTCGACGACGAGAACTCCGGAATCATGAATATGGTCAACAGCCGTCCCCAGGTGACTGGTGCCCAGCTCCCCGAGGGAGAGGCAGTGCAGACGGCATTCAAGGAGGAGATGCGCCTCAACAAATATATCGCCAATTCGGGCGTATGCTCACGCCGCGAGGCCGACCAGATGATTCAGGCCGGAGTCGTGACGGTGAACGGCGAGGTGGTGACCGAGCTCGGCACCAAGGTCAATGTGCTCAAGGACGAGGTCAAGTTCAACGGCGAGACCCTCAAGGGCGAGACCAAGGTCTATATCGTGATGAACAAGCCCAAGGGCTATGTCACTTCGGCCAGCGATTCGCACGCCGACAAGCTTGTGATGGACCTGCTCAAGGGCTGCGAATACAGGGTGTTCCCCGTGGGAAGGCTCGACAAGAACACCACCGGAGTGCTCATGCTCACCAACGACGGCGACATCGCCGAGAAGCTGACCCACCCTTCCTATGACAAGAAGAAGATTTATCAGGTAATTCTCGACCACCCCGTCTCCGAAGAGGACAGGGACAAGATCCTCTCCGGCATCACCCTCAACGACGGCAACGTCAAGGCCGACAGCCTCGAGTATATCGACGCCGAGGACCACAGGAAGATGGGCATAGAGATCCACTCGGGCAAGAACCGCATAGTCAGGCGCATATTCGAGTCGCTCGGCTATGACGTCAAGGCTCTGGACAGGGTGTATTTCGCAGGCCTCACCAAGAAAGGCCTCAAGAAGGGTGAATGGAGATACCTCACAGAGGGCGAGTCCAACATCCTCAAGATGGGAGCATATCTGTAATGGCGGAGCTTTCTGAAAAGAAACACAGGGCTGGATTTGTCAACATAATCGGGAATCCGAACATGGGCAAATCCACCCTTATGAACGCCCTCGTCGGGGAGAAACTGAGCATAGTCACTGCGAAGGCCCAGACGACAAGGCGCAGAATCATGGGCATAGTGAACGGGGAGGACTGGCAGATTGTCTATTCCGACACCCCGGGCATACTCAGGCCGGAATACAGGCTGCAGCAGAACATGCTGGGCTATGTGGACACGGCCATGGGCGACGCCGACGTGATTCTGTATGTCACCGACACGGTGGAGAAGGGCGACAGGAATGCCTCCTATGTGGAGAAGCTCAAGAAGGTCGAGTGCCCGGTCATAGTGGTGATCAACAAGATCGACATCAGCACGCAGCCCAAGGTGGAGGCGCTGATGAAGAAATGGCAGGAGACTCTTCCCGGGGCGGTGGTCATC
>CAVIVH010000105.1:0-5226 GCA_963646185.1 bacterium
GCCTCTGCCGAGGCGGAATAGGCGGCGGAGCCTTTCAGCCTCTTTCCCATTTCACGGAAAAGGGCCTCGGCATAGAAATTATCGCTCCGCCGGTTGGTGATGCCTATGATTCGGCGGAGCTCCGGGGAGTCCATGGTCCCGATTACCTTGAGTCCGGACACTGCGGCGGCCTTTTCATTGCCGGACTGCCACGGGACCGTCCTCAGCATTCCCCGACGGTCGGTGCAGGCGGCGTCCCCGGAGACGGAGACCCCGGCGCCGGTCAGGTATTCCCTGAACATCCAGGCACAGGTGTATGAGCCGAACTTGTTGCTGCACAGCACGTTTTTGGACTTCACATCGGAGCCGAGGGTGCCACGGAGGACAGCTGTCCCGGAATATTCGGAAGTGTAGAGATATAGCCGGTCGCCGGTGCCGGGAGCGCCGGTGGCGCAGTCATAGACATATGTCATCCAGGGAGTTTCGGGGCTCCTGCGGAGGATTTTCAGAGGAGCTCCGGGTGCCGCGCCGGGACGGACGGAGAAGTCCACTATGTTCCGGTTCCAGCACAGGGCGTCGCCACCGGTGCCGTAATAGGTGCCTATGTCTTCATAGAGCCAGGACGGTTCCTCCGGCTGGCCGCCGAAATGCCGTCCGTCACCCACTATGCGGCCTTTCACCGAGCGTATGCCGGCATCGGAGAGCATCTTGCCCCAGAGGGCGAACACGGATTCCCGCGAACGGGCTATGGAATCGCCGGAAAATAGGGTGGGGTCGCCGCCGCCGACTATATACAGGTCTCCGGTCAGGACTCCGTCAGCCACCATCCCGGAATATGCCAGGGCGGTCTCGAAGCGGAATCCGCCTCCGAGCGCCGTGAGGGCGGTCCCGGTGGTGATCAGTTTGGCGTTGGAGGCGGGGACGAAAAGCTTTTCGCCGTCCACGTCCGCAATGACGGTCCCGTCCGCCTTCTCAATGCGCACTCCCACATGGGCCCGGCCCACGGAAGCCTCCGCCGCCACTGCCTCCACCCTTTTCCCGATCAGGGCGTCCTGCGGGAAAGCGGGGACGGAAAGGAGCGCAGACAGGAGCAGCGGGAGAAGCAGATATCTGATTTTCATGGCCTTATGCTTTGAACACCGCACGCACGAGGGCGGGGATGTCGGCCACCTTTACGACCTCTATCCCGGAAACCGGGGCGAGGCCGGAAGAATATCTGGAAACATAGATCTTCCTGAATCCCAGACGGGCGGCTTCGTTGATCCTGCGGTCGGTCTGGGTCACGGGGCGGATTTCGCCGCTCAGGCCCACCTCGCCGGCGAAACAGACGTCGGGCGCGAGCGCAAAGTCGAAACTGGAGGAGAGGACGGCGCAGACTATGGCCATGTCGCACGCCGGTTCGGTGATTCTGAGGCCTCCGGCCATGTTCAGGAACACGTCTTTCGTGTTCAGCTTGAAGCCGGCCCTTTTCTCCAGGACGGCCAGAAGCATGTTGAGGCGCCTGATGTCGAACCCGGTGGCGCTCCGCTGGGCGGTGCCATAGGCGGCGGTGCTCACAAGTGCCTGGACCTCAAAGAGAAACGGACGGAGCCCGTCCATCACTGCGGCCACCGCTATTCCGCTGAGACCGTGTTCATGGACGGGCATGAGCATTTCGGAGGGGTTGGTGACCTCCCTCAGCCCGCTGCCGGTCATCTCGAAGACCGCAAGCTCGGAAGTGGAGCCGAAGCGGTTCTTTATGCTTCGGAGTATCCTGTAGGAACCTTTGTCATCGCCCTCAAACTGGAGCACCACGTCCACTATGTGTTCGAGAATCTTGGGGCCGGCGATGTAGCCGTCTTTGGTTATATGCCCGATCAGAATCACGGGGATGCCGGAGGACTTGGCGAAGCGCAGCAGGGTGGAAGTGACTTCCTTGATCTGTGTGACCGAGCCGGCCGAGGACTCCACATTCTGGGAGTACATGGTCTGGACCGAGTCCACTATCATGAGACGAGGCTGCTCCTCCTGAGCCGCGGCGATTATATTCTCAATCTGTGTTTCGCTGTATATCAGACAGTTGGAGACATCTCCGCCGATTCTGTCGGCTCTCATCTTCACCTGCCTGGGGCTTTCCTCGCCGGAGACGTACAGGGTCTTGAGCCCGCTCCCGAGAGGAATCTGAAGGGAGAGGGTGGATTTGCCTATGCCGGGTTCTCCGCCTATGAGCACAAGCGAGCCCTCCACGAGGCCTCCGCCCAGCAGTCGGTCGAGCTCGCCCATATTCAGGGAAATCCTGCTCTCGCCGGCCGAGCTTATTCCGCTGAGCGGCTGCGGCCTGCGGTCGCTGCCGGGCACGGAGTCCGCCTGCCGGTTCCGGCCGGACGTCCCGGTCGCCACCTTCTTCTCCACCATTGTGTTCCACTCCCCGCAGCAGGGGCATTTCCCCATCCACTTGGGGCTCTCGTTTCCGCACGAGGTGCAGAACCATACTGTCTTCTCTTTCGCTGGCATGTCTGATTAGTGATAAGGGGCCGCGCGCCGTAGGGCCGCCCGGCCGGACACAAATTTACCAAACCCGCACCACGAAAAAAAGGGAGATTCTCATTTTACCGGCGGCATAGGCCGATAATCCCCCCCCTGACAGGAGGTGCAGGGTGTTAAGATAATATAACAGGCTGGCCAAAATCTTTTGGTCAGCCTATTATATAGTGGTTATTTCTGCAGGGACTTATCCTGCGGAAATAATTACTTCGTAAGATTCTTCACAGCGTCAGCAGCATCCTTAGCGGCAGCGGCAGCCTCTTTGATGTTCTTCACATCATCCTTCACAGTCTCGGAAGCGTCCTTGACAGCGTCAGCGGCGTCCTTAACCTCCTGGTGAGCGGCGTCCTCAGCCTCCTCAACAGCCTCGACGGCCTCAGTTGCAATCTCTTCCACAGCCTCTGTAGCGACAGCCTCTTCAGCCTGCTCAGCCTTCTTGTTGGAATTACCACATGCGGCAACTGCAAAAACCATTGCAGCCATAGCCACTGTCATCATTACCTTTTTCATAAGTCTTTGTATTTAATTAAATTAAAACCCTTATTAATTACACTACTAAAATCAAGCCGCAAAGATACAGCTTTTCATTAAAACAGCAAGAAAAATTTTAAATTTTATCAACCTTAGTGCGCGGCAGACGGAAAACCTCCATCCCGGAGATGTTTTTCCCGTCCACATGGAAACGCAGCGCCGTCCGCTCCACCTGCCATCCCTGCAGCCCGGCCGCACCGGGATTGATCGCAAGCAGCGAATTCTGACGGTCATACATCACCCGCAGAATATGGGAATGGCCGCATACGAATATATCCGGATGATGCCTGTCGATCATCGCGCGGACATTGATCGGATAATGGCCGGGATACCCCCCGATATGGGTCATCAGGACTTTCAGGTCCCCGCAGTTGAACAGCTGGGTCAGCGGACATTCAAAGCGCACCTCCTGCGCGTCACAGTTGCCATAGACCCCGACAAGCGGCTTGAACGCCGATATCTTGTGGACGAAGTCCAGACCTCCGCCGAAATCGCCGGCATGCCATATCTCGTCCACCGGGGAGAGAAACTCCCTGAACTCGTCGCCGAACACCCCGTGGGTGTCGGAAATCACCCCGATATACATCTTCCTACATATATTTGAAATAGACCGCCGCCGCAGAGGCCAGACCGGCCGTCTCGGTGCGCAGCCTGGAAGGGCCGAGAGTCACGGGACGGAATCCCTTTTCAATGGCAAGGGCCACCTCTTCCGGAGAAAAATCCCCTTCCGGGCCTATCAGCACGGTGATGTCGCCGGATCCGCTTTCTTCCAGCGCCCTCCCGATGTCGAGCTTCTCGCCCTCGAAGCAATATGCTATCAGCCGCAGACTCTCCGGGCTGCAGCTATTTATGAAATCCTTCACGGACACCGGCTCCGCAACCTCGGGCACCGCCGCCTTCAGCGACTGCTTGGCAGCCGAAAGGACTATGCGGCGCAGACGCTCCGGCTTGAACACCTTCCTCTCGGACCTGTCCCCTATCACCGGGACTATGCGGTCCACACCCAGCTCGGTCGCCTTTTCGGCAAACCATTCATAGCGGTCGTTGTTCTTGGTGGGGCATACGGCCAGAGTGAGGGCATATGGCCGGGCTCCCCAGCCGGGGAAAGCCTCTTCGACCGTCGCCGAGACGCCCTTCGGGGAATCATCCGCGATGACACACCTGTACATGGTCCCGCGTCCGTCGATGACATTGATTTCATCGCCCCTGCGGTGGCGCATCACTTTCACGGCGTGGGCGGATTCCTCCTGATCCAGAAGGCAGCGGACCCCGTCCGTCTCATAGGCATAGAACAGTTCCATCTCAGGCCCTGATGATCGTCACCTGCCCGTCCAGCTCCACCTTGATTATCTGCGAGGCGCGTCCCGTGGACTCGGGCACGGCGGAGGGGTCCACCACATAGTCCACACCCGAGACTATCTCCGGAGCGATGTCGCCATAGCCCTTGGGAGAAGGCGTGCCGGAGATGTTGGCCGACGTGGAGACCAGCGGACGGCCCAGCTTGTGGCAGAGATTCCGGCAGAAGTCGGACATGGGGATTCTTATGCCCACAGACCCGTCTTCGGCGACGGCGTTATAGGCGATGAAATGCCTGTCGGCCACGGGTTTTTCGCCCGGAGCCGGAGCCTTTCCGGCATATGCGCCCGGATATATGACCGTCATGGGGCTGTCGTTGACCTCGACCAGCTGGATGGCGGCGTCCGGAATCTCATGGACATATCTTGCGACCATGTCCAGCGAATCGGCCAGCAGGACCAGCGACTTGCTGTCGGGACGGTTCTTGAGCGCATAGACCTTGGCCACGGCGACCGGATCGGTGGCGTCGCAGCCTATTCCCCATATGGTGTCGGTGGGGTAAAGTATCAGTCCGCCCTCCTTCAGGACACGGACCGTTTCGGTGAGGATCTCGTCTGTAGTCTTTTTCATAACTCTCTGAAATCTATATCATTCCGCGGCAGGAAGCTCCAGCCGGGTCATTATCGGATAATGGTCGGAAAAGCCCTCGTGCAGGACTTCGTGCGAAAGCGCCCTGAACCGGGACGGGAACAGGACATAGTCAATCCTGAGGAATGGCCGCAGTCCGGCATATGTGGCGCCGGTCCCCCTGCCGGCCTGGGTGAAGCTGTCCAAGCGGCCGCGGCTGAGTCTCTGATAGGTATAAGAAATGGGAACGTCGTTGAAATCGCCGACCAC
>CAVIVH010000106.1:0-5187 GCA_963646185.1 bacterium
GCTGGGCGTTCCCTCGCCCTTCACCGAGCGTCTGCGCCTGGCTTCCGAGAAGAAGAAAAACAAGAGGCAGTCCTGGCGCGACCTCAAGCATGAGGACACGCTCTGCGTCTATAGCGTGAGCGCGTCTCCCGAGACCGTGGAGCAGTATGGCTTCGGCATAGAGTTCAAGAATCCCATAATCCGGGAGGGCTTCGACTCCGTGAAGCTGGTGTCGGTCAATCCCAGACAGCAGAAGGCCTTGATGGAGTTCAGCGTCAGCAGGGACAGCGCGAACCTGCGGAAATACACCCTGACCCCCGGCGAGGAGCTGCGGCCAGGATATGAATACACGCTCAAGGTGCCCGGCCGCATGTTCCGGGACATCAATGGGTTCTATAACGACAGCACCGAGGTGAAGGTCTCCCTTCCCAACGATGACAAGTTGAGCACCCTCACGCTGGAAGTCAGCGGAGTGCAGGCGAGATATCTGGTGGAGCTGCTGGACGAGAAGCGCACCAAGGTCCTGAGAAGCTACAGCATATCGGCCGATTCCTCCCTGAGGTTCCCCTATCTGAAGAAGGGGAAATACTCCCTCCGCCTGACCGAGGACAGGAACGGCAACGGCATAGTGGATTCCGGCAGCCTGCTCGGGCATATCCAGAGCGAAAAGGTCAGGTTCCTCACCCTGAAGGGCGGGTCCTATGTGATTGATATTCCCGAGGGTGCCGAAATCGAACAGAAAGTTAAAATCCAGGATTTGTTCTGACACTCATGAAAGCTATTTTGAGTCTTATTGTGCTGATGACGCTCTGGGTTCCGGCAAAGGCCTCGGCGCCGCGCGACACTCTCACGGCCGAGCGGGCCTATACCAGTGAGTTCCTGGACACCGTGAATCTGAAGAGGCGCTTCATAATGAACGACTACACCTCGGTCGGCGTCCAGTGGGGCTATTCGCTGTCCAGGATGACGTTCAACCCGCCCCGCAACGGCCAGACGTTGCTTCCGTCGCCCAAAAATTTCGGCATCACCTATACCCGCTACTGCAAGATGTTCGGATATATGCCCTATTTCGGCTTCCAGGCTGGGCTTTTCTATGGGCAGGACGGCTTCCGGACCAAGAGCACGGCCGACGAAGAGACCGGCGCCCGCTACAACATAGAGGGAATCTATGAGACGGTCTATGACTATGTGGAGGTGCCCCTGCTGGCGCTTTTCCACGTGGACTCCGGCATATTCCGCATAGAGGCCAACGTGGGTCCCTACGGTGCCTACAGGCTGTCGGTGAGCAGAAGCGGGGACGAGACGCTCGCGGAGGAGTTCAAGGACAGTTTCCGCGACTATGACCGCCGCGCGGACTATGGAATCAGGGGCGGTCTCGGAGTGGCCTTCCTCTTCGACCCCGTGGAGTTCCACATCGGCGGGCAGGTCCGCTATGGATTCTCGTCCACCTGCAAGCCGGACTATTACAGCCAGTATTATTACCGCTATGCGCAGCCCTTTGACATAATCATTTCGGCGGGGGTGCAGTTCCAGCTCACCAAGCGTAGCGGAAAGACCAGGGCGGCCCTTCGCAGGGAGGCCATGGAAATCGTAAAAGGAGAACTTGAAAAATGAAGACATTGACAGTCACAGCCGGCAACGTCGCCATCGGAGGCGGCCGGAGCGCCGTCGTGCAGACGATGTGCAACACCCATACCTATGACGTGGAGGGCACCCTGGCGCAGTGCCGCAGGATGCATGAGGCCGGAGCGGAGCTGATCAGGATCACTTGTCCCGGCATGAACGACGTGCCCCACATGAAGGAGATTCACGACAGGCTGCGGGCCGAGGGTATCGATACTCCCATAGTGGCTGATATCCACTTCTCGTCGCAGACGGCCATCGCGGTGGCTCCCTTTGTGGAGAAGGTCCGCATCAATCCGGGCAACTTCAACAAGGATTTCGACAAGGCCAAGGAACAGCTCGCGGAGCTTCTGAAGGTCTGCAGGGAGCACGGCACCGCCATACGCATAGGCCTGAATCACGGCTCGCTCGGGGAGAGGATCACTTCGCTCTATGGCGACACTCCCCTGGCCATGTCCAAGGCCGCGATGGAGTGGATTGACTTGTGTGTAGCCAATGATTTCCGGAACCTGGCGGTGTCTCTGAAGTCCAGCAACACTTCGGTGATGGTGCAGGCCTATCGCCTGCTGGCCAGGGCCATGGAGGAGAAGGGACTTTGTTTTCCGCTGCATGTGGGCGTGACGGAGGCCGGCAACGGGGACTCCGGCAGAATCAAGTCCTGTGTGGGCATATCCGCCCTGCTTTCCGAGGGGCTGGGCGACACCATAAGGGTTTCGCTGACTGAGGACCCGGTCAATGAGATTCCGGTTGCGCGTTATCTTTCAGACAGATATGCCGGCAGGCTGAGCTCATCGCTGGCGGGTGAAAGGCTGGAGGGCCGCATTGCCCATGCCGTCTATGACGCGCCGTCGAGGGAAAGGCTGCTTCTTGACTTTTCCTGCGACTATGGCAGGAGGCTGCTGGACAAGGAGCTGGATGATGTGAAGATTTCCGGGACCTATGCCGGGGAGGACGGCGTGAAGGTTTCCATAGAGGAGTCCGGGCTTGCCGCCTATCTTGAGGATGAGCTGCTGCAGGCCACCAGGCGCCGTTTCTATAAGCCGGAATATATTGCATGCCCCGGCTGCGGAAGGACGATGTATGACCTTCAGGAGGCTTTTGAAGCCGTGAAGGAGAAGACTTCGCACCTGAAGAATACCGTGATTGCGGTGATGGGCTGCGTAGTGAACGGGCCCGGAGAGATGGCCGATGCCGACTGGGGCTATGTGGGGGAAGGAAACCATATGGTCTCCATCTACAGGGGAAAGACTCCGGTCCTGCGCCATGTGCCTGACACCGAAGCCGTTGACAAGCTTGTCGAGCTCATCGAATCCTCGAAATAGTTCCGGATTGGCATTGGCTGTCTCCTCCGGAGACCTTCGCTTCGCTCATCCCACCACCGCTCATGAGGCCGCGGGCGGGCCACAGGTCCCGGAGGAGACAGCCAAGCCAGAAAGCCAGTTGGTACAAAAAGAGACTAAAAAGAGCTTTTTAGTCATCTCTCTGTTTCATGCGGACTGTTATTTCAGTTCGGCGACGACGGTTTCGCAGGCGCGGGTGAGGTCGCCTATCTTCACTTTGATGTCGGCATCCAGAGGCAGGAAATAGTCAATCCTGGAGCCGAACTTGATGATGCCGCAGTCCTCTCCGCTCTTCACCTCCTTGCCCGGCTCGGAATAACAGACTATCCTGCGGGCGAAAGTCCCGGCTATCTGCTTGAACAATATCTCTCCGTGCTCATTCTTTATGGCCGTGGAGGAATGCTCGTTCTTCTCGGAAGCCTTGGGATGGAAAGCCAGCAGATATTTCCCGTCATGATATTTATAATAGGAAATCTGCCCGGTCATGGGGTAAAAATTGGAATGGACGTCGAAAAAGTTCATGTAGATGGAGAGCTGGATACATTCCCTCTTCAGATACTCTTTCTCATAGACCTTCTCCAGAATGACGACCTTGCCATCGGCAACGGCGGTTATTTCGGTCTCGCTCCCCTTGCACTCCCTCTCCGGCAGACGGTGGAACCATACGGAGAAACCCATGAACGACAGGCCCAAAGCACACACGAACACTTTGAGCAAGGTGCTGTGCAGCAAGAGCATAAGCACCACTATCGCTATCAGTGTCACAATCCATATCAGCGATATGGTACCAAGGCAGTCTCTGTGAAGTTCCATTTAAGAAGCTTGTTTTTGCAAAGTTAATAATTTGGCTGAATGTCCTAAAGCAGATTAAAAAGCATCAGATAAAGCACTCCGGCCGGGATGGCCATCAGCGCGCTGTCGAATCTGTCCAGGAGCCCTCCGTGGCCCGGTATGCTCCTGCCGGAATCCTTGAGGTCATAGCATCTCTTCCATTTTGACTCGAACAGGTCGCCATAGACCCCGCTTATGTCCATGACCACGGCCAGCAGGACGCAGTGCAGGACGGAATACTCAAACCAGCCGACCCATTTCATGGCCACGGCGGCCAGCACCGCGCACAGCATTCCGCCCCAGAATCCGATCCACGACTTCTTGGGCGAAATCTCGGGGCACAGCTTCTTTCCGTATTTCTGGCCGAGCGACACTCCGAAGAGATAGGCGCCCACGTCCGATGCCCAGATTATGACGAAGAAGCAGAGCATCGGCAGTCCGTTGAACACCCCTTCGCTGAAAACCAGCAGGTTGGAGCACGCGAGAGGTATCGCTATATAGATGATTCCGGTGTAGAGATGCGAGAATTTCCAGAATGTGTCCCTGTTCTTCGAGTACAGCGAGCAGACCATCAGCACCAGCAGCGGCACTATCGTGAGCGCCAGATACTTGGCGTGTAGCCCCCAGACGCACATCATGAACATGAGCACGAACAGGGTGACACCCGCGAACATGGCTATGTGGCGGGGCACCCTGAAGTCGCCTCCCAGGGACATGTGATAGAATTCATACATCATCCCGACCATGATGTAGAGCATGAGCGCCGCGAACAGAAACTTGTCCAGCAGCAGCCCGCACACCACCACGAGCAGGAATACGGTTCCGGATATTCCCCTTTTAAGAATGTTGTTCATTGTCAGGAACAGCTTTGGGGCCGAGTATCTTCTCGATGTCGTCGGCGAATATGACCTCCTTCTCCAGAAGCATTTCGGCTATCTGTGTGAATGCCTCCATGTTGTCCTTCAGCAGCTCCACCGTCTTGTCATGGACATTCTGCACGAGGGACTTTACCTCCTGGTCCATGTCCTCGGCGAGCTTCTCGCTGTAGGGCTTGGAGAGGTCATAGCCTCTCGAACCGGTGGAGTCATAGAACGAAATCTCGCCCACCTTCTCACTCATTCCATAGTACTGGACCATGCTGTAGGCTATGCGCGTGAGGCGCTCCAGGTCGTTGAGGGCTCCCGAAGCGGGTTCGCCGTTAATCAGCTCCTCGGCGGCCCTTCCGCCCATGAGCGTGCACATCTCGTCCATAAGCACGGACTTGGAGACTATCTTCCTTTCGGCGGGAAGACTCCATGTCAGGCCGAGCGCCTGTCCGCGGGGGATCAGGCTCACCTTGAACACGGGGTCGGCGTTGGGCAGAAGCCAGCCCACTATGGCATGGCCCGCCTCGTGATAGGCCGTAGTCCTCTTT
>CAVIVH010000107.1:0-5148 GCA_963646185.1 bacterium
CACCCTCGGAGTGCTCCTCGGAGAGGAAAGCTTCAAGAGAAACGTGGCGGGCGTGAGCGCTTCCAGAAACGGATTCCCGGGCGCAGGCCTCAAGGAACTCAGCTCCGCAGCTGTGGCTACGGGATCGTCTTCCTATGAAGACAACTATGGTCTGCTTTCCTTCTTCAGCAGAGTGGAGTATGACTATCAGGACAAGTACTATGTTTCCGGTTCCATCCGAGAGGACGGTTCCTCCAAGTTCTCCAAGGCATCCCGCTGGGGTACTTTCTGGTCGCTCGGCGCATCCTGGCGTATCAACAACGAGAACTGGCTCAAGAACGTGAAGTGGATCGACAACCTCAAGCTCAAAGCCAGCTACGGTGCAGTCGGTAACGATAATCTTTCTTCCTGGTACTGCTATCAGGGTCTGTATGCAACAGGCACCAACGATATGGCCAACCCCGGTGTCACCATCTCCAGACTTCCCAACGAAAGCCTGAAATGGGAGACCAACCTCCAGTTCAACACCGGTGTCGATTTCGCTCTCTTCAGGAGACTCACCGGTAGCCTCGAGTTCTTCAACAGAAAGTCCAAAGACCTCCTCTTCTCCATGCCTATGGCACTCTCGACCGGTTTCTCCGGAATCGACAGAAACATCGGCGACGTGAAGAACTACGGTATCGAGGGCACTTTCGACCTGAACCTCTACAACAAGAAGAACTTCACCTGGAACATGAACCTCAACTTCACCAGCTACCAGAACAAGATCACCAAGCTCCCTCAGGATGAGATGAGTTCCGGTTACTTCAAGTGGAGAGAGGGAGAGAGCCGCTACAACTTCTGGGGCCCCGTCTATGCAGGCGTGAACCCTGAGAACGGTAACGACCAGTGGTGGAAGAATGTCTATGACTACGACGCCGACGGCAACAAGGTGGTTGTGGACAGAGTGATCACCGAAAACTCTTCCGAGGTCACCAGCGACGACCAGAAGCAGTATCTCGGAAGCTCGCTTCCCAAGGTGTTCGGAGGCTGGACCAACAGCTTCAGCTTCTATGGCTTCGATCTCTCCGTCATGCTCTACTACAGCCTCGGCGGAAAGCTCTATGACAGCGACTACTCCCAGATGGCCATCTATCGTCAGGGCTTCTCCCTGCACAAGGACACTCTTGAAAAGGGATGGACCGAGAGCAACACCAGCGGTTCTCTCCCCCGCCTGAACAAGAATACCATCGACGTGTTCTCCAACAAGTATCTCTTCGACAACTCGTTCCTCCGTCTGAGAAACGTCACTCTCGGATACAGCCTGCCGAAGAAGCTCCTCGACAAGGTGAACATCAAGCAGCTCAGAGTCTATGCTCAGGGTGACAACCTCCTCACATGGGGTCCCGGAGCAAGAAGAGGCACCGATCCTGAGCAGGATGTTTCCGGTACCACCAGCAACCGTTTCCCTACCACCAAGAATCTCACATTCGGTGTACAGCTCACATTCTAAAAAAGGATAACAGATATGAAAAAATATATTGGTGCGGCTTTAGCCGCGATTTCCGCGCTGACACTGTCTTCCTGTGAAGGGCTGCTCAACACGAACCCTACCAGTTCGGTTTCCGATCAGTCCATATTCACCACCGTTTCGGGAGCACAGGGCGCACTCAATGGATGTTACTACCTTCTCCACTATTACAATTCCGGCGGAAGAGCTGACTGCGAAGGCTATATCGCCCAGCTGATGACCTTCTCCGTGGACGGACAGGACATCATCGTGAACGGCGGATGGTATGGCTACGACTATAACATGTGGGGCCATCAGAGAGGCGACATCTTCAAGGCTCCCGCCCTCTGGATCTACTACTACGACATCATCAACAACCTCAACAGCGTCATCACCTATACCCCCAACATCGAGGGCGGTGACGAAGACGCAAAGAACAACATCCTCGGCCAGGCATATGCAATGAGAGGATGGGCCTACTTCAACCTCGCGCAGCTCTTCGAGCACACCTATGTGCTTGCCAAGGAAAAGAACATGCCCGGCGTTCCGATCTACACGGAGCCTACCAGCGACCAGACCGAAGGCAAACCCAGAGGAACAATCGATGAGACCTATAACCAGATTCTCAGCGACCTCAACACTGCCGAGACTCTCCTCGACGGCAAGACCAGAACCGCAAAGAACCACTTCGACCAGTCTGTGGTCAGAGGCATCCTTGCCCACGTCTATCTCGTGATGAACAACTGGGCGAAGGCTGAAGAATATGCTTCTCTCTCCCGCGCCGGCTACCCTCTCACTACCAATAAGCAGTGGGGCCAGGGATTCAACGACGAGTCCGTCGACTCCTGGATGTGGTGCCTGCTTGAGGATCAGGAGAACAGGCTTATGGGTGAGGGAGCTTATGGTCCTTTCGCTCTGTGGGCAAACGGCATCGTCCGTGACGGTAACGAGAAATGGTCCTTCAACTGCTTCTATCTCAATGACAAGTTCGCTGACCTGTTCAACGAGAGCGATATCCGCGGCCAGCAGATCCATTATGACGCAGACCTCGGACTGCACAAGTCCGACAAGTTCTACGATGACCAGGAACTTTGCGGAGACTTCCCTTACATGAGAAGTGACGAACTTCTGCTTGTGGAGGCCGAGGCAAAGGCGCGCCAGGGCAAGACTTCCGAGTCCCTCTCACTGCTCAACGAACTTCAGAGCATGCGCGGAGCCACCCTCACCACCACTACCAACCAGGAGTCTCTTGTGGAGGCCATCCTTCTCGAGCGCCGCAAGGAGCTCTACGGAGAGGGTTACGACTGGTATGACCTCATCCGCTGCCAGAAGCCCATGCTCCGCGAGGGCAACCACTCCTCTTTCGGAGGAAACACCCCGCTCCCTGCAAGATCCTGGAGATATGTCTATCAGATCCCCACGAACGAGATCCTGAACAACCCCAACATCAACTCTGACACCTATCCCACTGCAGGATATGGCCAGAACCTGTTCGGTGACAGATCCCTTGTCCTTGAGTAAACCCATAAATTGAAAGAACTATGAAACTTTATACAAAGATTTTGAGCGCGGTTCTTTGCGTCGGAGCGGTGATGATGACCTCCTCCTGCAGCGACGAGGAGCTCCAGGGTGCACTCAGCACCAAGGGCAAGACCCCCCTGGACACGCCGAGCGGTATCGCATATGAATCCAGCATGAGCGGCGCCACGATTTCGTGGGACGCCGTGGAAGGCGCAGGCCAGTACTACTATGTTCTCAAGACCCCCTCACACTTCATCTCGGCCAAGGGTTTCACGACCTCTACGACCGTCTCCGTGAGCGGACTTAAGCACACCACCACCTACACCCTCTACCTCAAGGCTCTCCCCAAGGCCGACAACGTCAAGGAGTATTGCTCCTCTGAGGAAGCCACAGCCGAAATCGCCACACAGGTGAAGAAGGTCTGGAACTATGAGTGGTCACAGAGCGCAACCGTGTACTTCAGTGATGAGCAGAACTATAAGTCCACCAGCGCTGTGTTCGGAAAGGAGAAGGGCACCGGAAAGTATGTCTGCGAGAGCTTTGCAGGTGTCGAGGGCTTCGACCTCGTGTTCACGGTCAACCCCGACAACAACAAGATGATCATCGACACCACTGCCGACAGCTATGAGAAGACCACCGGAGCATATCCCGATGAGCGCTTCTATATCTATCACGGAAACGGCGGAACGTCTTCCTCCACCGTGGTGTTCTTCAACAACAGCGACCCCAACAACAACCAGTTCTATTCCACCAACAATGAGAATGGCGGTACGGCATACGCATGGGTTTTTGACCCGAACGGAAACTGGACCTACTGGCAGCTCATCTACGGTGACGGCGTGGGCGACGCAACTGAGGACGACGGCGATGATTCCGGCGACGACGAGGAAGAGGAGAATCCCTATCCCGACGAGGATTCCGAGGATCTCGACTATTCCTGGAGCGCAAATGGTAAGGTGACCTTCGGCACGACTGAATATGGTGACGCCACCATTTCCTATGACGCCGCAACAAAGGCCTACACCATCACCAGCTGGCTGGGTGTTGCAGGTTATGACGTGACCTTCACCAGAAGGGCTACCGACGGCGACTGGGTGGTCGATCAGGCCAACTCTTCCGCATTCGGCTCGGCCGATCCTCATGAGACCGGAGACGACCCCTACACCGCATGGTCGCTGAAGCACGGTGTCGAGGGCAAGGCCAAGGAGATTGCATGGTTCTATCTCTATGGCGCCCGCGAGGACTACAGCGGACTCTATGGAACCGAGGCTTCGGGTTATGCCTGGGCGTGGGGATGGGATCCCGACAATGCCTGGAATGAGTACAGAATCGTCTGGGAAAACGGCACCAAGACTGAATAATTCCTGAGACTATATCGAAAGAGGTCCGGCCAATCGGCCGGACCTCTTTTTTGAATCAAATATTTTTGGAGCATTCTGCAGTCTCCTCCGGAGGAGACTGCAGAATGCTTACTTTGCATCCATAGCCTGGCAGGCGGTGATGGCTATCATCTTATAGATGTCGTCAACGGAGCAGCCGCGGCTGAGGTCATTGACCGGACGGGCGATACCCTGAAGGATGGGTCCGATGGCATCGGCGCCGCCGAGACGCTGGACAAGCTTGTAGGCGATGTTTCCGACCTCGAGGCAAGGGACAACAAGGACATTGGCCTTGCCGGCGATGTCAGACCCGGGAGCCTTCTTGGTGGCCACAGAGGGCACGAGGGCGGCGTCGGCCTGAAGCTCGCCGTCAATCTTCAGCTCGGGATCCAGCTCTTTGGCAAGCTTGGTGGCCTCCACCACCTTGTCCACGACCTCGTGGGAAGCGGAACCCTTGGTGGAGAATGAAAGCATGGCCACGCGGGGCTCGTCAAATCCGGCGACGCTCTTGGCGGTGCGTGCGGTGCAGACCGCTATCTGCGCGAGCTGGGAAGCGTCGGGCATAGGGGTCACGGCGACGTCGCCCATGACGAGGACGCCGTCTTCGCCATACTGGGGAGTCTTGGTCAGAAGCAGCATGGCGCCGCTGACGCAGGTGATTCCGGGAGCGCACTTGATGATCTGGAGGGCGGGACGGAGGGTCTCGCCGGTGGTGGAGAGGGCACCGCTGATCTGCCCGTCAGCGTCTCCGCTCTTGATGATAAGGCAGCCGAAATAGAG
>CAVIVH010000108.1:0-5146 GCA_963646185.1 bacterium
GCGGCCAAGAGGCTCCGTAGCGACGATGCCTATACTCCGAACGGCGAGGCCGGAAAGCGTCCGGACTATGCCGTGACGGTCTATACCGGCATACTCAAGAAGCTCTATCCCGATGTGCCGGTGATAATCGGCGGCGTGGAGGCGTCTCTGCGGCGTCTCACGCATTATGACTATTGGCAGGACCGCCTTTTCCCGTCCATTCTGGTGGACAGCGGGGCGGATTATCTCAGCTACGGGATGGGGGAGAAGGCCATGCTGGAGCTGACGCGCGGCATAGAGGCCATGCGCAACCCTCACGAGATGAGGAAGATACCTCAGATTGCCTTCTATATGAAGGGCAAGCCGCATGTCAAGGACGCTCTGGTGCTGCATTCCTATGAGGAGTGTCTGGCGGAGAAGCGGAATCTGGCGGAGAATTTCCATCAGATCGAGACTCATGCGAACATGATGCACCCTTCGACGATAATCGAGGGGGCGGGCGACGGCTATGTGCAGGTGAATCCGCCTTTCCCGCCGGCGACGACCGAGGAGATGGATTCCTATTGGGAACTGCCTTACACCAAGCTGCCGCATCCGCGCTACAGGGGGAAGAGGATTCCGGCCTATGACATGATCAAGTTCTCCATCAACACGCACAGGGGCTGTTTCGGTGGCTGTAATTTCTGCACCATAGCGGCGCATCAGGGCAAGTTCATACAGAGCCGCTCGGAGAAGTCTATCCTGAAGGAGGTCGAAGGGCTGAACCGCCTGCCGGATTTCGCCGGCAATATTTCGGATCTGGGGGCGCCTACTGCAAATATGTACGGGATGCACGGCAAGAACCTGAATGCCTGCGACGTATGCCGGAGGAAGTCGTGTCTGTTCCCGGCTCCGTGCCCGAATCTGGACAGGGACCATACGAGGCTGCTCCATCTCTATGCGGAGGTGGCGAAGGTCCGGGGCATACGCCACGCCTATATCGGCAGCGGCATACGCTATGACCTGTTCCTGAGCGAGAAGGGCTATGTGGACGAGTCGTCGAGGCCCTATCTTAAGGATCTGATACTGAATCACACTTCGGGCAGGCTGAAGGTGGCGCCGGAGCACACGGAGGACAAGGTGCTGCATTATATGGGCAAGCCTTCGTTCCGGCTGTTCGGGAGACTGCGCCGCGAGTTTGACAAGATTACATATGACGCGGGACGGCGGACTGAGCTGGTGCCCTATTTCATATCTTCGCATCCGGGCTGTACGATGCATGACATGGACTGCCTGGCGCATAATCCGGCTCTGAAGGGGCTCTATATGGACCAGGTGCAGGATTTCACACCCACTCCCATGACGACTTCTTCGGTGATGTATTACACTGGGCTGAATCCTCATGACATGACTCCGGTGTTTGTGGAGCGCGATCCGCAGAAGAAAAAGATGCAGAAATCTTTCTTTTTTAAGGTCAAGACCAAAAAATGACTTGCATTTAAAAAATTTGTCCTAATATTGCAGTCCGAAATTTTAACAGGATTTTAAAAATTCAACTGGAGATATGGCAGAGGTACATAAGAAACGGGCTGTGGTCAGCTATGAGAACATGCCGAAGGAGCTTGCAGACGCTTTTGCGGAGAAGTATCCCAAGGGCTACAGCGACTATCTTTCCGATCTGGTGAAATATGACAAGCCGGACGGAACGAGTTTCTATGCGGTCACGATGGAGATTCCGGACGCCATATATCTGGTGAAGATCAAGGTCAAGACCGATGATGCCAATGATCTGGAGCGCTGGCTTGATTCTGAAGCCGGTGAAGACGGCGGAGACGATGTGCAGGGCGATGCCGATTCCGGCGATGCTCTTCCCGATGACAATATTTCCCAATATGCCGGCTCCGACGACGATTCCGCCGATGCATAAAATAGGATAAAAAGAGGGCGAACTTTCGCCCTCTTTTTCTATATTTGTAGATGGCTCCAGCCTTCCTTTAGGAGGACTCGGGCCATTTATTCGACTTTATGCGACTGCTGAGGATTGCGAAACTGAGATTCATGAGGATTCCGGAGAAAAACCTTCTCCTGATCCTCTCCCTGGTGGTGGGAGTGGCCAGCGGCCTGGCCGCCGTCCTCCTCACCACCCTCGTCCATCTCATCAAAGGCCTTCTCACCTCCTGGATCCATCCCGGCATGGAAACCCTCCTCTACCTGGTCTATCCCGGAGTGGGAATGCTCCTCGCGCTGCTGATAGTGAAATTCGTGATCCGGGACAACATAGGCCACGGCGTCACCAAAGTGCTCGTCGCCGTCTCCAAAAACGAATCCCGCATAAAACCCCACAACACCTGGTCCTCAATCCTCACCAGCTCCCTCACCATCGGTTTCGGAGGCTCAGTGGGAGCCGAGGCCCCCATAGTCTATACCGGAGCGGCCATCGGGTCCAACGTGGCCCGCGCCATGAAGCTCTCCTACAGGAGCATGACCATACTCCTGGGCTGCGGAGCCGCCGGCGCTGTGGCCGGGATCTTCAAGGCCCCCCTGGCCGGAGTCCTCTTCACCCTCGAGATCCTGCTGTTCGACATCTCCATGACCTCGATGATGCCCCTGCTGCTTTCCACGGTCTCGGCCACCGTCGTCTCCTATCTGCTGCTGGGCAACACCCTCCCGTTCGAGTGCACACTCTCGCCCTTCCGGATGGAAAATATGCCTTTCTATGTGGTCCTGGGCATATTCTGCGGCTTCTGCTCGCTCTACTTCATCCGCACCACCATAGGCCTTGAAGACAGACTTGCCAAGTTCCGCAATCCCTATCTGAAGTGGCTGATGTGCGCCGCAATCCTGGGCGTGCTGATTTTCCTTTTCCCGCCCCTCTTCGGCGAGGGATATTCCGACCTCCACCCTCTGCTGAACGGCGAGCGGCCCCACTATGACGGCCAGACCATCCTTGCCGGAATGCTGAATTCGCCATGGATGGTGCCGCTGTTCTTCGCCCTGGTCATGCTGCTCAAGGTCTTCTCCATGACCCTGACCAACGCCGGCGGCGGAGTCGGAGGAACCTTCGGCCCCACCCTGTTCGTGGGCGCCCTCGCCGGCTTCGTGCTGGCCAGGGTCATAAACCTGCTGCTCTCCGGGTCCAGCTTCACCGTGCCCGAGCAGAACTTCGTGCTGGTGGGTATGGCCGGACTTATGGCCGGAGTGATGCAGGCCCCCATGACCGCCATCTTCCTCATAGCGGAGATCACCGGCGGCTATGACCTCTTCCTGCCACTGATCGTCACCTCGACCATATCCTTCGGCACCATACGCATATTCGAGAAATACTCCATCTACACCAAGCGCATCGCGCACACCGGCGAACTTCTGACCCACGACAGCGACAAGGCCGTCCTGACCCTGCTCAAGCTGGACTCCCTGATCGAGAAGAACCTCACTCCTGTGGAGATCGACGCCACCCTGGGCGAGTTGGTCCAGGTCATATCCAACTCCTCGCGCAATGTCTATCCGGTGCTGGACTCCCACGGCCATCTCCAGGGCTATGTCTCGCTGGAGGACGTCCGCAAGGACATGTTCCGGCAGGAACTCTACGGCAGCCGCCATGTCTTCAACTATATGCAGTCGGCTCCGGAATATGTCTATGACGACGAGCCCATGGACAGCGCCATGCGCAAGTTCGAGAAAACGGGCGCGTGGAACCTTCCGGTCATAAAGCGTGACCGCACCTATATCGGCTTCCTGTCCAAGTCCAAGATCTTTTCCGCCTACCGCGACGAGCTCAAGGAACTCTCTCAGGACTGACTATATTTCAAACGGCTTCTTATGAAACAGATCTATACGGAATATATCGCGAACAGACTGTCGGTCAAGGACTGGCAGGTGGAGAACTGCGTCTCGCTGCTTGAGGAAGGGGACACGATTCCCTTCATAAGCCGATACCGCAAGGAAAAGACCGGCGGGCTCGACGACGTGGAAGTCTCCGAGGTGAAGCACTGGGTCGATGTGTTTTCCGACATGGCGAAGAGAAAGAAGACCGTGCTGGATGCCGTCGAGGCCGCCGGAAAGCTGGACGACGAGCTCAGAGTCCGCATAGAGAACTGTGTGGAGTCCAATGAGTTGGAAGATATCTATCTTCCCTACAGGCCCAGGCGCAGGACCAGGGCCACCGCCGCCAGAGAGGCCGGCCTGGAGCCGCTGGCCGACCTTATGTCCTCGTTCCGCTGCGCCGATCCCGCCGCCGAGGCCGCCAAATATGTCGGCGAAAAGGTTGCATCGGCAGAAGACGCTCTTGCCGGCGCCAGGGACATAATCGCCGAGCGGGTGAGCGAGGACGCCGCCGGCCGCGAGACTCTGCGCAAGGTCTATCGCTCCAGGAGAATCGTCTCCAAGGCCACGAAGGCCGCCAATTCTCCTCAGGCCCAGAAATACAAAGGCTATTTCGACTATGCCGAGCCGCTTTCCAGAATCGCTCCGCACCGGCTTCTGGCCGTCCTGCGCGCCGAGGAGGAGGGCATACTTTCGGTAAAGATCGATGCGGACCCAGAAAAGTCCTGCAGCCAGCTCTATTATCTGTTCGGCAAGGGAAAGCCGCGCCCGTCGTCGGAGCTTGCGGCCCAGATTCGCATGGCCATAGAGGACGCATATGCCCGTCTGCTGGCGCCGTCGCTCACCAACGAGGTGCTCCGCGAGGCGAAGCATAAGGCCGATGTGGAGTCCATCAACGTTTTTGGCGACAATCTGCGTCAGCTGCTGCTGGCATCGCCTCTGGGGCAGAAGCGGATAATGGCCATGGACCCCGGCTTCCGCAACGGCTGCAAGATTGTGTGTCTGGACGAGAGGGGAGACCTGCTCCATCATGAGATCATCTATCCCCATCCGCCTCAGAATGAGAAGATTAAGTCCATAATGGCGGTGACGGAGATGCTGGAGAAGTATCAGATTCAGGCTGTGGCCATAGGCAACGGGACCGCCAGTCGCGAGACTGAGGACTTCATGAAGAAGATTCGGCTGACGGAGGGTTGCGGGGTCTATGTGGTGAGCGAGGACGGCGCTTCGATCTATTCGGCTTCGGAGGCCGCCAGAAGCGAGTTCCCGGACGAGGACGTCACCGTCAGGGGCGCCGTTTCCATAGGCCGGAGACTTATGGACCCGCTGTCGGAGCTGGTGAAGATAGACCCGAAATCTCTGGGAG
>CAVIVH010000109.1:0-5115 GCA_963646185.1 bacterium
GCACCATGTGACCCATGTCACCCACTGGTTCCAGCCGCTCACGGAATCCACCGCCGAGAAGCACGACTCCCTCATCGAATATGACGGCAAGGGAGGCGTGATCGAGACCTTCGACGGAAAATCCCTCGCTCAGCAGGAACCCGACGCGTCGTCCTTCCCCAGCGGCGGCATCAGGGCCACCTTCGAGGCCAGGGGCTACACCGCATGGGACCCCACCTCGCCGGTGTTCATCCAGGGCGACACCCTCTGCATCCCCACCGTGTTCATCTCCTACACCGGAGAGGCGCTCGACTACAAGACTCCGCTGAAGAGGGCTCTGAAGGCCGTGTGCGACGCAGCCCTGCCCATCTGCAGGATGTTCGACCCCAAAGTCAAGAAAGTGATCTCCTATCTCGGATGGGAGCAGGAATATTTCCTCATAGACGAGTCGCTCTATGCGTGCAGGCCCGACCTTATGGTGACCGGAAGGACCATCATGGGCCACAACTCCTCGAAGAACCAGCAGCTTGACGACCATTATTTCGGAGCCATACCTTCGAGGGTCGCCGAGTTCATGAAGGACCTGGAGCTCGAAGGCCACAAGCTGGGCATCCCCATAAAGACGAGGCACAACGAAGTGGCGCCCAACCAGTTCGAGCTGGCTCCGATCTATGGCGAGACCAATCTGGCCAATGACCAGAACCTTCTGGTCATGAACATAATGAGCAAGATAGCCCGCAAGCACGGCTTCGTGGTGCTGCTCCATGAGAAGCCCTTCGACGGGGTCAACGGTTCCGGCAAGCACAACAACTGGTCGCTGGGCACCGACAACGGGATTCAGCTCATGGCTCCCGGCAAGGACGCCAAGGGCAACCTCATGTTCGTGACTTTCTTCGTGAATGTGCTGGCGGCCGTGCAGAAGCACAACGCCCTGCTGAAAGCTTCCATAGCCTCCGCCACCAACGCCCACCGTCTCGGCGCCAACGAGGCCCCGCCGGCAATAATCTCCGCCTTCCTGGGCAAGACCATGACCGATGTGCTCCACAAGCTTCTGGAAGTCCCTTCGGACACCCCCATCGA
The DNA here is from genome assembly GCA_963646185.1 of bacterium. GTDB lineage: Bacteria > Bacteroidota > Bacteroidia > Bacteroidales > UBA932 > Cryptobacteroides. Next base: position 1,060 of record CAVIVH010000109.1, read on the forward strand.
GATTGCCGGCAAGAGCGGCAAGAACCTGGGACTGGTGGAGCTCCCCGAGATATTCGCCGACAACACCGACAGGAACAGGACTTCTCCTTTCGCCTTCACCGGCAACCGCTTTGAATTCAGGGCCGTGGGTTCTTCGGCCAACTGTGCCGGAGCCATGACCACTCTCAACGCCGCCGTGGCCGAGCAGCTGATGGACTTCAAGGTGAAGGTTGATGCCGAGCTGGCCAAGGGCAAGAAGGTCAATGTGGCCATTATGGACACTCTGAAGCCAATAATCGCGTCCATAATCAACGTGATCTGCTTCGACGGCAACGGCTATTCCGAGGAGTGGCCCAAGGAGGCCGCGAGAAGGGGGCTGGATGTGGAGACCAGCGTGCCCGAGATGATCAAGGTGTTCGAAAGGCCCGAGACCATCGGGATGTTCACCAGGACTGGGGTCTATACTCTTTCTGAGCTCAAGGCCCGCAATGAGGTGAAGTGGGACACCTACAGCAAGAAGATCCAGATTGAGTCCAGAATGATGGTGCGTATGGCCATAAATCACATCATGCCCGTCGCCCTGGAATACAAGAGCAAGATACTCAAGGAAATAGCTCTCAATAAGGAAGTTTTCGGAGACACGGAAGGCTGCGATGCCGAGCTCAAGATCGTGAGGAAGATCAATATCTATCTGCAGGATATCAATATCAGGGTGCGTGCGATGAAGGACGCCCGCAAGGCCGCCAACGCCATCACGGACGAGTACAGCAAGGCCGTGGCCTATCACAAGATAGCCGAGGACCTGGCTCCGCTGCGCAGGGATATCGACAAGCTGGAGGAGGTTGTGGACAATCGCCTGTGGCCGCTCCCGAAGTACCGCGAGATGCTGTTCATCAGCTAGTCCGAGCATCGATATAAAAAGAAAGGATGACTAAAATTAGTCATCCTTTCTTTTTGTGTTATCTGGCTTGGCATCGGCTGTCTCCTTCGGGACCTGTGGCCGTCCGCGGCCTCATGAGTGGCGGTGGGATGGAGCGAAGCGGAAGGTCTCAGGAGGAGAGTAGCCGAATGCCTCTTTTTAAAGGCCGATGGTCTTGAAGAAATCATTACCCTTATCGTCGACAAGGATAAAGGCAGGGAAATTCTCCACGCGGATCTTCCACACTGCCTCCATGCCGAGCTCCGGATACTCCACGCACTCGATGCTCTTGATACTGTTCTGCGACAGGATGGCGGCGGGACCGCCGATGGAGCCGAGATAGAAACCGCCGTGCTTCTTGCAGGCATCGGTGACCACCTGGCTGCGGTTACCCTTGGCAATCATCACCAGAGAACCCTCATGATCCTGGAACTCATCCACATAGGGGTCCATGCGGGCTGCAGTTGTCGGGCCCATGGAGCCGCAGGCCATTCCTGCGGGAGTCTTGGCGGGACCTGCATAGAGAATCGGGTGGTCCTTGAAATAGGCAGGCATCTCCTCGCCGGCATCCAGACGGGCCTTGATCTTGGCGTGCGCGATGTCGCGGGCCACGATGATGGTGCCGTTCAGGCTGACCCTGGTGCTCACCGGATACTTGGAAAGTATCTTGCAGACCTCCCTGATGGGCTGGTCGAGATTAATCTGGACTGCATCTCCCTCTCCGGCATTGCGGAGATCCTCGGGGATGAGCTCATAGGGCTTGTCGTCCATCTTCTCAATCCATATTCCATCGGCATTGATCTTGGCCTTGATGTTACGGTCGGCCGAACAGCTCACGCCGAGTCCGATGGGGCAGCTTGCGCCGTGGCGGGACATGCGGACTATGCGCACGTCGTGTGCGAGATACTTGCCGCCGAACTGGGCGCCGAGACCGATCTTGTGGGTCTCTTCGAGAATCTGCTTCTCGAGCTCCACGTCGCGGAAAGCCCTTCCGGTCTCGTCACCGGTGGTGGGCAGGCCGTCATAATAGTGGGTGGAGGCGAGCTTCACGGTGAGGAGGTTCCTCTCCGCGGAAGTGCCGCCTATGACTATGGCGATGTGATAGGGAGGGCATGCGGCCGTGCCGAGAGTCTTGATCTTGGACACCAGGAAAGGCACCAGGGTGCCGGGGTTCTGGATGCGGGCCTTGGTCTCCTGATAGAGATAGGTCTTGTTGGCGGATCCGCCGCCCTTGGTGACGCAGAGGAAATGATACTCGGAGCCTTCGGTGGCCTCGATGTCGATCTGGGCCGGAAGGTTGCACTTGGTGTTGATCTCCTTATACATGTCGAGAGGAGCGTTCTGGGAATACCTCAGGTTCTCCTCGGTGTAGGTCTTGTAGACTCCGAGCGAGAGAGCCTCCTCGTCATTGAAGTCGGTCCACACCCTCTGGCCCTTCTCGCCGTGGATGATGGCGGTGCCGGTGTCCTGGCAGAGAGGGAGCTTGCCCTTGGCGGCTATCTCCGCGTTGCGCAGGAATGTGAGAGCCACATATTTGTCGTTGCTGCTGGCCTCAGGGTCGGCAAGAATCTTGGCCACCTGCTCATTGTGGGAGCGGCGCAGGAGGAAGTTCACGTCGCGGAAGGCCGTGTTGGCCAGGACTGTGAGACCCTCTTTCTTCACCTTGAGGATAGTCTTGCCTTCGAAATCGCCGGTGGAGACATACTGCTCCGAGCCGGGAATCTTGTAGTATTCAGTCTTGTCCTCGCCAAGCTGAAACGTGGGCGCATATTTGAATTCCATATAGCTGAAAATTTGTTTGTTTTTCCGTATTACGGCCGGGCCGGCTCTATGCCCGAGCCCCCTAGTCTATGTCCTCCACCGGGACGTTTCCGCCGCTTCCCTGCTGCATCAGCAGCCGCTTCATGAACTCGTTCAGGTCGCCGTCCAGCACCCCCTGCGTGTCCGCGGTGGAATAGCCGGTGCGCAGGTCCTTGACCATCTTATAGGGATGGAGCACATAGCTGCGTATCTGCGAGCCCCATTCGATTTTCTTCTTCTGACCCTCGAGCTCCGCCTGCTTCTCCTGGCGCTTCTTGAGCTCCAGGTCATAGAGACGGGATTTCAGTATCCTGAGGGCATTCTCCTTATTGCCTATCTGCGTCCTTCCCTCCGTGTTCTCGACGACGATGCCGGTGGGTATATGCCTCACCCTCACTCCGGTCTCCACCTTGTTCACGTTCTGGCCGCCGTGGCCGCCGGAACGGAAGGTGTCCCACTCCAGGTCGGCGTCCTTTATCTCTATGTTTATGGTGTCGTCAACCAGAGGATACACGAACACGGACGAAAACGTGGTCTGGCGCTTGCCCTGGGCGTTGAACGGGGAGATTCTCACCAGACGGTGCACTCCGTTCTCGGCCTTGAGATAGCCATAGGCATAATCGCCCTCAAACTCTATGGTAGCGGACTTGATGCCGGTCTCGTCGCCTTCAACCAGCTCGGTGACCATGGTCTTCATCCCGTTGCGCTCGCCCCAGCGCATATACATGCGCATAAGCATGGCGGACCAGTCGTTGGCCTCGGTGCCGCCGGCTCCGGAATTTATGGTCAGGACAGCTCCAAGGTTGTCGCCTTCGGCGCCGAGCATGTTCCTGAGCTCCAGGGCCTCCACATTCCCGACGGCCTTGGCATAGGCCGAATCCAGCTCCGCCTCGTCGTCGGTCAGTTCGAGCAGGACTTCGAGATCATCGGTCTCCGCCCTGGCCGCATCAATGCCCTCCACCCAGAACTTCAGGGCGGCGGTGCCTTTCAGATAAGCCTCGGCGGCCTTGGTGTCGTCCCAGAAATCCGGAGCCTGGCTCTTCTGTTCCCGGGCCTCGATTTCAGACCTCTTTCCCTCCACATTAACGCACTTTGCCAGGACCGAAATCCTGGCACTGAGCTCTTTTACCTGTTCGCTTGTAACCATGTCGGCAAAGATACTGAAGATTTCCGTAATTTCCTTTGCCGGCACGGACACAGGCCGCATAGACCTTGTCAAGGTCGGCGGTGAACATCCAGCAGTCTCCCGCCCGGCTTCCGGCCACGCTGGGATTGCCGTCGGTGACCTTCACGCTCTCGAGAGGAGCCTCTCCGCAGAGCACGTTTCCGCTCACCTTGGAGCCAGCAAAGACATTGGC
>CAVIVH010000110.1:0-2072 GCA_963646185.1 bacterium
AGGCGAGGCTGAGCAAATTCGCCAAGGAGGTGATATTCGACCCTAAGATCACCTCGTGGATGACTTCCTATGACGGACGCAACCAGGAGCCCACCGAGCTCCCGGTCCGATTCCCTCTCCTGCTCGCGCAGGGCACCGAGGGCATAGCCGTGGGCATGGCCTCCAAGATTCTTCCGCACAATTTCAACGAGCTGATCGACGCTTCCATATGCATACTGCAGGGCAAGCCCTATGAAATCTATCCGGACTTCCCCACAGGCGGCAGCGCCGACTGCAGCAACTATAAGGCCGGTGCCCGCGGCGGCAGCGTGAAGGTCCGCGCCAAGATCGAGAAGATCGACAAGAACACCGTGGCCATCACCGAGATACCCTACGGCAAGACTTCGCACATCCTCATCGATTCCATCCTCAAGGCCAAGGACAAGGGCAAGATCAAGATCAAGAAGATCGAGGACATGACCTCGGACAAAGTGGACATAACCATACACCTGCCCAACGACGTGTCGCCGGACAAGACCATAGACGCGCTCTATGCCTTCACCGACTGCGAGTGCAACATAGCGCCCAACGCCTGCGTCATCAAGGACAACAAGCCACAGTTCCTGTCGGTCAACGATATTCTGGAATATGACACCTGGCACACCAGGGACCTGCTGCGCAGGCAGCTGGAGATAAAGGCCGGGGAGCTCGAGGACGAGTGGCACTATGACTCGCTGGAGAGGATTTTCTTCGAGAACAGGGTCTATAAGATTCTCGAGCAGGACCAGAAGAGCTGGGAGATTCAGCTGGAGGAGGTCTTCGACAGGATGAAGGAGTACCGGAACCTGCTCCACAGGGACATAGTCATGGAGGATATCCTGAAGCTGGTGGAGAAGCCGGTCAGAAAGATTTCCAAGTTCGACACCAAGGTGATAGACGAGAAGATCCGGGACATCGAGGCGCAGCTGGCCAAGGTCCGCTTCAGTCTGGACCACATTGTGGACTACACCATAGACTGGTTCTCTTCGCTGAAGAAGAAATATGGCAAGGACTTCCCCAGGCTCACGGAGATCACCAGCTTCGAGAGCATCACCGCCACCAAGGTGGTGAACAACAACGCCAAGCTCTACGCCAACTATGAGGCCGGTTTCGTGGGCATAGGCCTGAAGAAGGACGACGGCGGGGAGTTCGTGTGCGAGTGTTCGGACCTCTCGGAGATCATCGTAATCGGGAAGGACGGCAAGTACCGCGTGTCCAAGGTGAGCGACAAGGCGTTCTTCGGGGAGAAGCTCCTCTATGTGGGGGTGTTCAACAGGGGCGACGAGCGGACCATCTATAATGTAATCTACCGCGACGGGCGCGAGAGCATCTATTACGCCAAGCGCTTCGCCATCACTTCCGTAACCCGGGACAAGGACTATGACATCACTCCCGGCAAGCCGGGCTCGACGATAGTGTGGTTCTCGGCCAACCATAACGGTGAGGCGGAGAGCGTGAAGATTTATTTCCGTCCCCGTCCGAAGCTCAAGAAGACCTCTACGGAATATGATTTCTCTTCGCTGGCGGTGAAGGGCAAGTCGTCCAAGGGCAACCTGGTGTCCAAGTTCGCGATTCAGAAGATTCAGCTTAAGTCCAAGGGCATTTCCACCATAGGCGGAAAGGAGATATGGTATGACCCTGATGTCCAGAGGCTTAATGAGGACGGCCGCGGCGTGTCGCTCGGCCAGTTCTCGGGCGACGACAAGATCCTGGCGGTGTTCAGGGACGGCACTTTCTACACCACTTCCTATGACCTGAGCAACCGCTATCAGGGCGATGTGCTGAGAATCGAGAAGTATCATCCGGGCAGGACTTTCACCGCCCTGTATCTGGACGGCGAGTCCAAATCTTTCTATATCAAGCGGTTCTCTTTCCCGGAGAGCGACAACACCCCCCTTTCGTTCATTTCGGCCGCCAAGGGTTCTGCTCTTGTGGCGCTCTCGGACGACAGGTATCCCTGCGTCTTGCTGACATATGCCGGCAAGAAGGGGGATGAGACTCTGGATGCGGAGCAGTTCATCGCAAAGAAGGGCTATGCGGCCAAGGGCAAGCGC
>CAVIVH010000110.1:2082-5089 GCA_963646185.1 bacterium
AGAAGGTGGAGTTCACCGAGCCTCTGCAGAAGGAGGGGCCGGATGAAGATGAGGAGGAAGAGGCCGAGATGACGGCTGAGGCCGGGGCCGTGGAGGATGAGGGACCGGAAAATGGCTCCGAAGACAATCCGCAGACGGAAGAACCCACACTTTTTGACCTATGATAGTATCTTTATCCGGATTTATGGGATGCGGAAAGAGCACGGTGGGCAGGGACCTGCTGGGGCTGCTTCCGGAGTTTGAGCTGATTGACCTGGACGAGTTCATCGAGAACGGGGACGGCCGCTCGGTCGCGGAGATTTTCAGGGAGGACGGCGAGGCCGCCTTCAGGGAGATGGAGGCGGATGCGGTGGAGTGTCTGCTGGATGTCTATGGCACCACGGGACGCGACCTCATCCTGTCGCTGGGCGGGGGGACTCTGACCAATCCGGAGGTGGCGGCGGAGATCAGGAACCGCACGGAGAATTTCTATCTGCGGGCCACCGTGGAGACCCTTGTAGGGAATCTGCAGGGGGCCTCGGAGGGCAGGCCCATGCTGGACGGAGGCAATCTCGAGGAGAGGGTCAAAGACCTGATGTCCAGGCGCGCGGCCGTCTATGAGGCCACCGCCTCCCGCATCATCGACACCGACGGCCGCGACTGCTCCGACGTCGCCCGCGAAATCGCCGCCGCCATCGCTCAAGAATAGCCGGCTCCGTCAGCCACTCGACGAGGCCATCGCCCGGCGATAGCCCCGGCACACTTCTGTCGCCAAGCTTATAGTCCACGAGCTTGTCGAAGTGCCCGCCCCGCCGGTGCCGACCATTAGACAACTAGCCTCGGACTTTCGCCAACGGCCAGGGGTCTCAGATGACCCCGTCTTCTTTTTCTTTGATGTCCTTGAGGCGGAGCTGAAGGGTGGAAGTGCCGCGGTAGTAGTTCTCCACGATATAGTAGCAGACGTCGATGGGGTTGCCGTCCTTGATGTGGTCGAAACTGCCGGCCATGTTGAAGCCTATCGCCGGCACGGGATGATAGGGCTGGTTCTCGCGGATAAGCTCCAGCTTGAGATGCTGGCCGGCGGGGCCCACCTTGCGCGCGGAACCGTTGTCATAGACGCTGTCTGTCTCAAACACCGGAGAGCCGTTGCCGGGGCCGAAGGGCTGGAACTGCTTGAGTATGCGGAAGAACTTGGGAGTAATCTGGTTGAAGTCCAGCCTGGCGTCCACGTCCACGACCGGCACCGCCATCTCCCGGTTCATATGAGTCCGGACATATTCGTCGATTCTCGCGGTGAACTCCGGAAGATTCTCCTCCCTGAGAGTGAGGCCAGCGGCATACATGTGCCCGCCGAAGTTCTCCAGCAGGTCCGCGCAGCTCTCAATCGAGTCATAAAGGTCGAAGCCCCTGACGCTCCTGGCCGAACCGGTCACGAAGCCGTTGGACTTGGTGAGCACGAACGTGGGCTTATAGAACGCCTCCACCAGACGCGAGGCAACGATGCCCACCACCCCCTTGTTCCACTGGGGATTATAGACTATGGTCACATTCTCGGCCGAAAGGCTGTTCCCGGACTGGACCATCTCCAGCGCCTGCCGGGTGACTTCCCGGTCTATGCTCTTGCGCTCGTTGTTGTTGTCGTTGATTTCGGCGGCTATGGCGTTGGCCGTCTTCTCGTCGGTCGCAGTAAGCAGTTGCACCGCCAGCCGGCCCGTCTCCATACGCCCTGCGGCGTTGATGCGGGGGCCGATCTTGAACACGATGTCGTCTATGGTCACATGCGAGGCCTCCAGATTGGACAGGGCGATTATGGACTTGAGGCCCTGGCGCGGGTTCTCGTTGAGCTGGCGCAGACCGAAATGGGCCAGCACCCTGTTCTCGCCGGTGACCGACACCAGATCCGAGGCTATGCTCACCACCAGCAGGTCCAGCAGCGAGGTTATGTCCATGAACTCCACGCCTTTCCTGCCGGCATAGGCCTGAACCAGCTTGAAGCCAACTCCGCAGCCGGACAGGTCGTCGAAGGGATAATGGCAGTCCTCGCGCTTGGGGTCCAGGACCGCCACTGCGGGAGGCAGGGTGTCGTCGGGGAGGTGATGGTCACAGATGATCATGTCTATGCCCTTGCCGGCGGCATATTTCACCTTGTCTATGGCCTTGATTCCGCAGTCCAGCGTGACGATGAGCGAAAAGCCGTTGTCCGAGGCCCAGTCTATGCCCTTGAAGGAGACTCCGTAGCCCTCGTCATAGCGGTCGGGGATATAGAAGTCCACTTTTCTGGTGAACCTGAGCAGGAAGGAATAGACCAGGGCCACGGCGGTGGTGCCGTCCACGTCGTAGTCGCCATAGATCAGTATCTTCTGTCCGGCGGCCACGGCCTGTTCCAGCCTCTCCACGGCCTTGTCCATGTCTTTCATCAGGAAAGGGTCGTGCAGGGAGTCGAGCGAGGGACGGAAGAAGGCCCTGGCCTTCTCGAAAGTGTCCACACTGCGCTGGGCAAGCAGGGACGCGAGCACGGGATCAATCCCGAGCTCCGCCGAAAGCCGCGACACCGTCTCCGGGTCGGCCGGCTGTTTCAATACCCATTTCCGTTCCTTCTGCGTCACCGTTTTTCTTTCCTTCAGTGCCGCCGGAGGCTGATTTTTCGCCCCCGGGCGTTCTTACAAAGATACCCAATATATTTCAAAACTCAAGTTTAATCCGTATTTTTGCCTTTTGCATAAAATCAAGAAACCAATGGCGGCAAATCAACTCAGCGAGCAGGAAATTCAGAGAAGACAGTCCCTCGCCAACCTCAGAGAACTGGGCATAGAACCATATCCGGCACCGCTCTATCCCGTCAACGCGACGGCAAAGAGCATAGCCGCGGAATATGACCCCGAAAAAGGAAATCTCACGGACGTGTGCATAGCCGGCAGGATGATGTCCCGCAGGATTATGGGCGCGGCCTCATTCATAGAGCTGCAGGACGAGACCGGCAGAATCCAGGTCTATGTCAAGCGCGACGAGATCTGCCCGGGCGAGGACA
>CAVIVH010000111.1:0-5051 GCA_963646185.1 bacterium
GGCCTATGCCGCCAAGATCGGCAAGCTCATGAAGGAGGGCAAGAAGGAAGAGGCCGAGGCCGCCAAGGCCGAGACCGCCGCTCTCAAGGCTAAATCCGGAGCTCTTCTCGCCGAGGCCGACGAGAACAACAGGGAGCTCGAGGCCAAGCTCGTGCTTCTCCCCAACATCCCCTGCGACCTTGTCCCCGAAGGCAAAAGCTCGGCCGACAACCTCGTGGTCAAGATGGGCGGACCCGAGCCGACGCTTCCCGCCGACGCTCTGCCCCACTGGGAGCTCTGCAAGAAATATGACATCATAGACTTTGACCTCGGAGTCAAGATAACCGGCGCCGGTTTCCCCGTCTATAAGGGCAAGGGCGCCAAGCTCCAGAGGGCTCTCATAAACTACTTCCTGGACAGGAACACCGCCGACGGCTACAGAGAGGTTGAACCTCCCGTGCTCGTGAACGCCGCTTCCGGCTTCGGCACAGGCCAGCTCCCCGACAAGGAGGGCCAGATGTACCACGCCAACCTCGACGACTTCTATCTTGTCCCCACCGCCGAAGTCCCCGTGACCAACATCTTCAGGGACGTGATCCTCTCCGAGGATGATTTCCCGCAGAAGCTCACCGCCTACACCCCCTGTTTCCGCAGGGAGGCCGGCTCCTACGGCAAGGACGTCCGCGGCCTCAACCGCCTTCACCAGTTCGACAAGGTGGAGATAGTCCGCGTGGAGAAGCCCGAGAACTCCTATGCCGCGCTCGACGAGATGATCGCTCATGTGGAGAGCCTGGTGAACGAGCTCGGACTCCGCTACAGGATTCTCCGCCTTTGCGGAGGCGACCTCAGTTTCACTTCGGCCATAACCTATGACTTCGAGCTCTGGTCCGCAGCCCAGGGAAGATGGCTCGAGATCTCCTCGGTCTCCAACTTCGAGAACTACCAGGCCAACCGCCTGCACCTGCGCTATCGCGGAGCCGACGGCAAGATGCACCTCTGCCACACCCTGAACGGCAGCTCGCTGGCTCTCCCGAGGGTCGTGGCCGCGCTGCTCGAGGACAACCAGAAGGAAGACCGGATAGTGATTCCGGAGGTCCTGAGGCCCTACACCGGGTTCGACTGCATCGACTGATGAAGGACAACAGAACGATAATAGGAATCGACCCCGGAACCAATCTGCTTGGCTTCGGGGTCGTTGAGATTCAGGCCGGCGGGCCGGTCTTCGTGGACATGGGCACCGTGGACCTGAGGAAGGAGACGGATGCCTATGCCAAGCTGCGCCGCATATTCGACGAGATAGGGCATCTGTGCGACTTCTACAGCCCCGACGACATGGCGCTCGAGTCTCCCTTCATGGGAAAGAACGCCCAGGTCATATTCAAGCTGGGAAGAGCCCAGGGCGCGGCGATACTGGCTGCGGCCGAAAGGGACATAAGGGTGTATGAATATTCTCCGAGAAAGGCCAAGGTTGCTGTCACCGGCAACGGGGCCGCGTCCAAGGAGCAGGTCGCGCTGATGATGCGCAAGACTCTGGGCTTCGAGATGGAGGAGCGACACCTGGACGCCACCGACGCCCTGGCCATAGCCATGTGCCACTATTATCAGCTGACAAGTCCGCTGTCCAGCGTCAAGGCCGCCACGAGCTGGGAGAAGTTCATCGAGGCCAATCCGGACAGGGTGTCGAAATAAAATGAAAAATCATAAATTCTTTTTTAAACTTTCGCCAGGTGGCGTTGTCTAAATGAGTGTTTGCGTCCGGTAGGTATCGGGCGCATGTTTTTTGAGAACATTTCAAACGTGAAAATGGAAATGAGAAGACTGAAGGGACTTGTCGCGCTGATGATTGCTATCGCAGTGACGGTCATCATGCCGTTCACCGCCTCTGCTTCCGCCGACGGACAGAAGACGGAGGCCCCCGACAAGCAGACGGAGGGAGACGTGAAGCTCAAGCTCAAGGATGCGGCTACCGGAGACCCCGTGGCCTATGCGACGGTGTCGCTAACCAAGGCCGGCGAGACCATCCCGTACCGCTACACCATGAGCGACGACAAGGGTTTTGCCGAGCTTGAGGGCGTGAAGGGCGGAACTTACACGCTTAAGGTCGAGCTTCTGGGCTATGTCGAGTATTCCGACGCGATCAGCGTGGTCGGCGACGTGGACCTGGGCGAGATCCGGATGAAACCCGACACCAAGACTCTGGACGCCGCGAGCGTGTCCGCAGTGGGCAACCCCATAGTGATAAAGAAGGACACCGTGGAATACACCGCGTCCTCCTTCAAGACCACCGACAACGACATGCTCGAGAACCTGCTCAAGAAGCTGCCCGGCGTGGAGGTCGGCGATGACGGTTCCATCACTTCCAACGGCGAGACTATCAGCAAGATATACATAGACGGAAGGACCTTCTTCCTGGATGACCCCCAGCTGGCTTCCAAGAACATCCCCGCCAAGATCATCGACAAGGTGAAGGTGGTCAAGAAGAAGTCCGAGCAGGCCGAGTTCACCGGCATCGACGACGGCAATGAGGAGACGGTCATCGACCTTTCCATACAGTCCGGCATGATGAACGGTCTCTTCGGCAACGTGGTGGCCGGAGCCGGTCATGACATTCCCTCTTCGGGTTCTTCCGACAGCGAGGTCTCCAACAACGATGACTTCCGCTACCGCGGAACGGCCTTTATCGGCAACTTCACCGACAAGCACCAGCTCAGCGTGATCCTCAACGCCAACAACGCCAACAGCCGCGGATTCAACGACATGGCCGGCAACGCGATGAGGGGTATGCGTAGCGGCGGTTTCGGTTCCAACCAGGGAATCACGACCTCGTGGATGGGCGGACTCAACGGAAGCACCTCCCTGTTCCGGGACAAGATGGAACTCGAGGGCAACTACCTCTACAACGGGTCCAAGAACTTCACCGAGGAATACAGCAACAAGACATATATAGAGGACGAGTCGTCATCCGACTTCAACCGCAACTATATCACCTGGGGAACCAACAGCTCCAACACCAGCGGCCACCGCATCGGAGCCCGCATCGAGCATGAGTTTTCCAAGAGCACTTCCATCCTCTTCCAGCCCCAGTTCAACATAGGCACCGGCGACTTCAACGAGCAGAGCTCGTTCACCACCAACAGGTCCTATGCCGACGGCACGCTGACCCGCCAGAACGATGGTTTCAACAGCAACCTGGGAGACAGCAAGAACGCTTCCGCGAGCGGTTTCTTCCTCTTGAGGCAGAGACTCGGCAAGAGCGGCAGGACCCTGTCGTTCAATGTGGACTATAGCTTCAGCCACAACAAGATGGACGGCTTCAACCAGTCGCAGACCGATACCTATGACGAGGACGGAACCACCTTCCTGAGCTCCGACAAGATCAACCAGAGATATGCGCAGAACAACAAGTCCGCATCCCTGGGCGGCCGTCTCACCTACACCGAGCCCATAGCGAAGAACCTCTTCCTGGAGGGAAACTACTCTCTCAACTGGAACCGCAACATCTCGCAGAAGGACACCTGGGACAGCGGATTCACTGCTTCCGACTTTAGCTCTGACAGGACCTATGACACCAATGGAGAGACCTATAACGACGTCTATTCCAGCAAGATAGTCAACCGTTATGTCAATCAGCGCATCGGAGCGGACCTCATGTTCCAGAACGACAAGCTCCATGCCCAGGTCGGTTTCGGCGCCAACCCCACCGACACCTATAACGAGACCAACGGCACCGCCTATAAGAGTCAGGTCGTGAACTGGTCTCCTCAGGCCATGGTCTTCTATGATAAGAACGACAACACCAACATGAGGCTCTCCTATTTCGGAAATTCCTCCCAGCCGTCCACAAGCCAGCTGATGAGCGTTCCGGACAACTCCAACCCTCTGAGCGTGTCTTTCGGTAACATAAACCTCAGGCCTTATTTCTCGCACAACTTCAGAGCCGAGTACCGCAAGAGCAACAGGGAGACTTTCTCTACGCTGAACCTTTCGATTGACGGCGGCTTCGTGCAGAATCCTATCGTGAGCGCGGAGTGGACCGGCAGCACCGGTGTCCGCTACTCCATGCCCGTGAACGGACACAATTCGGGTAACGTCTCCGTGAGGATGATGGTCAACACCCCCATCGCCAAGTCCAATTTCTCGATATCGTCCTTCACCAATGCCAGCTATTCCGAGACCTCCTCTTATTACAAGGGAGCCGGCACTCTGGACATGGACAGGTATTATGACGCTTCTGCAGGCACTTTCGACTATGACGCATTCTTTGCCGACGTGCCCGACTTCGACAAGTCCGACGCCTTCGCTCTCAACAAAAACCAGAGCACCAGGGTTTCCGAGCGTCTGCGCTTCACCTACCGCAACGATATGGTGGAATTCAGGCTCGGCGGAAGAACCAGCATGAACAAGGCTTGGAACACCATCAAGTCCACCTCTGTGGATGTGAACAAGATGAAGTGGAACAACCAGGTGAGTGCATCCATGGACTGGACGTTCAATTTCGGAATGGGTTTCGATGCCGATGCTGACTATAACTGGTATAACGGATATACGACTCAGCCCGATCCCGAGTTCATTCTCAATGCTCAGATCTCTCAGCTGATTCTCAGGAAGACCGTCACCCTCGCGGTGAGCGCCTATGACATATTCAACCAGTCGAAGAATGTGTCCCCGAGCAGCGGCTCCATGTATCTCGGTGAGACTGTCAACAACACCCTCGGACGCTATGTGATTTTCTCCGTCACCTTCCGTTTCGGAACTATGGGCGGCAAGAGCATAGGCAGAGGAATGGGTCCCGGCGGCCCTGGCGGACCCGGTGGTCCCGGGGGCGGTCCCGGCGGCCCGCCCATGAGATAACAGGCTACGGCAAAAAAGAGGGATGACTGGAAAATTTTCAGTCATCCCTCTTTCGTGTTCACCGGTTTTCAGAACTATTTCTTTCTGCTGACGGCGTCTTTGAGGATGAGACCGGAGAGAGTGAAGCCGAAGACGGCGGTGACGGGGCCGGTGGTGCCGTTGATCACGGCCTTGGAGGCGCTCCAGTCATGGTCCGAAAGCTCGGGGTCGCCCGCGTCGCC
>CAVIVH010000112.1:0-4935 GCA_963646185.1 bacterium
ATGTATATAGCGCGAGATCAATATCTTGAAAAACTGAAATTAGCGAGAAACAACGGCCTCATCAAGATTGTAACCGGTTTGCGTCGGTGCGGGAAGTCCTATCTTCTGTTCAATATATTCCGGCGGTTCCTAATTGAAGACGGTGTCAGAGAGGACCATATCATCGGAATCGCCCTTGATGATCTGGACAACGAGCACCTCCGTGATGGGAAGACCCTTCTGTCTCACATCCGTGGTCTGCTCAAAGACAGTGGAATGCATTACGTGCTTCTGGACGAAGTTCAGTTAATCGATGGCTTTACCGATGTTCTGAACAGCCTTCTGCACAACGAGAATGTGGATGTCTATGTCACCGGCAGCAACTCCCGCTTCCTTTCATCTGACATCGTCACTGACTTCCGTGGCAGAGGCTATGTCATCAATCTGCATCCACTTTCCTTTTCGGAATATGTCACCGCATTTGACGGCAGCATCGATGAAGCGTGGGAGGAATACTACACTTATGGAGGTTTACCGCTCCTGCTGTCGCTTGAGGGAGATACTGCAAAGAGCGACTATCTGTCTGACCTCTACCGCACCGTGTATCTATCGGACATCAGAGAGCGCCACGACATACGGCACGCCACTGACTTTTCCGATCTTGCGTCTGTTCTCGCATCCTCTGTCGGCTCGCCGGCGAATCCGCTGAAACTAGCCAATACTTTCAAAAGCGCCAAGCAATCAAGCATTTCCAGTGCGACTGTCTCCAGATACATAGAATACCTTTGTGATGCGTTCATCGCCGAAAAAGCAGTCCGGTTCGACCTTAAAGGGAAACGGTATATCGGTTCACTATCCAAGTACTACTTTACCGACATCGGCATCCGCAATGCGATACTCGGATTCCGCCAGCAGGAGGAGAGCCACATCATGGAGAACATCATCTTCAACGAACTTCGTATAAGAGGCTTTCGTGTGGACGTGGGTAATCTCCTGATTCGGACTACGGAC
Organism: bacterium; assembly: GCA_963646185.1. Lineage (GTDB taxonomy): Bacteria > Bacteroidota > Bacteroidia > Bacteroidales > UBA932 > Cryptobacteroides. Next base: position 991 of record CAVIVH010000112.1, read on the forward strand.
AGACTGGGCAAGACGGTGCGGAAATCGCTTGAAGTGGATTTTATCGCCAACAGCGGGAACAACCGTTATTACATCCAGTCAGCTCTCGATATGCCGACCAGAGAGAAAATAGAGCAGGAGACCCGCTCCCTTCGCGGCATCAACGATTCTTTCAAGAAGATAGTCATCGTCAAGGACAGAATCAAGCCTCGCCGGGACGAATCCGGCATCCTCACTCTCGGACTTTTCGATTTCCTGCTGCATCCGGAAAGTCTGGACGTGTAGCGGCACGATATGGACGAATGTTTGTTTGACAACAATGCCTTATATGTCATATCTTTGTGGCAGGAGAAGGCTTATAGGCGTGAAAACACCATCCCGGTCCGTGTCCGCTAAAGCAGGAGTTTCGCGAGGCCATAGCCGCAGAAGACGGCGATCAGGCCGACGGTCACGCTCAGAAGCACATAGGCCGCAAACATGAGAAAGTGGCCGGAGTGGAGCATGGCCAAGCTTTCGTTGGCGAAGGTCGAAAAGGTCGTGAATCCTCCGCAGAATCCTGTGGTCAGGAACAGCAGCCAGCGGCTGTCGGCGGCCATATGCCTGGCGAAGGTTCCATAGAGAAGCCCTATCAGCAGACAGCCGGCGATATTGACGGCGAAAGTGGCGGCGGGAAATCCCGCAACCGGCTTGAAAATCAGGGAAATCAGATAGCGGAGCGTTCCCCCGAGAAAGCTTCCGGCCCCGACGATGAGTATGGATTTCAACATAGCCTATTTGATTTTGATGTCAGGCGGCGGAGACCCCTCCTGCCCGCGGTCGACTTAGTCCCCCGGCTTCACTTTCTTGCCGGAGCGGGCGGCCCGGTCGGTCTGAGCGGCTTTGCCGGAACCGCCGGGACGGGTGATCCAGTCGGGATATGCGAGATTGTTGATGCGGGACTGGAGGGTCCGGGCATATCCGCGGGTGTATTTGCCGGGATTGGAGATGTCGCGCCTGATGGGATTGGGAAGACAGGCGGCCATCAGGCAGGCCTGGGCGGTCGAAATCTTGGACGCGGGCCCGTTGAAATATTTCCGGGCGGCGGCTTCGGCGCCATAGACCCCCTTTCCGAACTCGATGACATTGAGATAGACCTCCATGATCCGCTCCTTGCCCCATATGTTTTCTATCAGCACGGTGAAATAGACCTCGAAGCCCTTCCGGACCCAGCTGCGGCCGCTCCAGAGGAATACGTTCTTTGCGGTCTGCTGCGATATGGTGCTGGCGCCGCGGGCGATTTTTCCCCGCTTGCGGTTGGTCTGCGCCGCGTCCCGGATGGACTCGAAATCGAAGCCCTTGTGCTCCATGAACCTGTTGTCCTCGGCCGTGATCACCGCCTTCATCAGCGCGGGAGAAATCTCGTCAAGGCTTTTCCATGTCTTGCGGGTCCGGAAATCGGGATCGTCGCGATATTCTATGGCCCTGCCGATCATCAGCGGGGTAAACAACACCGGCACCCACTTCAGAATCAGCACCCAGAGCAGCGTCACCGCGAAAAACGCCGCCAGCGCACCGCCGGCCCATTTCAATACAGTCCTGCCGAAACTTCTTTTCTTCTTCATGTAGCTTTGTCCGCGGCATATCGCCGTCCGCTCCGCAAAATTATGGAAGATTTTTCAAGGATGGTGCCGAATACCGAAAAAGGATGACTGAAAACACATTTCAGCCATCCCATTATACCGCATTATACCGCGCCGTCAGATCTTCGCGAAGGCCTGGTCGAGGTCGGCGATGATGTCGTCGATATGCTCCACGCCTATGGACAGGCGCACCGTCGTGGGAGTGATGTGCTGCTCGGCCAGCTCCTCCGGGCTCAGCTGCGAGTGGGTCGTGGTGGCCGGATGGATCACCAGACTCTTCACGTCAGCCACATTGGCCAGCAGTGAGAAAATCTTCAGCGAGTCGATAAATTTCCACGCATCCTCCTGAGTGCCATTGATTTCAAAAGTAAAAATCGAGCCGCCGCCATGGGGGAAATACTTCTCATAAAGCTTATGGTCCGGGTGCGAAGCCAGCGCCGGATGGCTCACGCTCTTCACCTTGGGATGCTTCGCAAGATAGTCCACCACCTTCAGCGCGTTCTGGACATGACGCTCTATGCGCAGAGGCAGCGACTCGACCCCCTGGAGCAGAATCCATGCATTGAAAGGCGATATCGTGGCGCCGGTGTCACGCAGTATGACGGCACGGATGCGGGTCACGAAAGCCGCGGGACCGGCCACGTCGGCGAAAACGGCACCGTGATAGGACGGATCCGGCTTGGCGAGAGTGGGATACTTGTCAGGATCCTTCTTGAAATCGAACCTGCCGCCGTCCACTATCACGCCTCCCAGGCTGCTGCCGTGGCCACCGATGAACTTGGTCGCCGAATGGACCACCACATCGGCACCATGCTCTATGGGACGGACCAGAAGCGGGGCGAAGGTGTTGTCCACTATGAACAGCACATTATGTCTATGCGCCACCTCAGCAATCGCGTCCAGGTCGGTCACGTCCGAATTCGGGTTGCCGAAAGTCTCCGCATAGATAGCCTTGGTGTTCGGGCGTATGGCCGCCTCCAGCGCTTCCAGATCATTGACATTCACTATCGTATAGTCAACGCCCTGCGTGGAGAGCGTATGGGTTATGAGATTGTACGAGCCGCCATAGAGATTGTCAGCGGCTATGATGTGGTCGCCGTTCTGCGCTATGTTCTGGAGGGCATATGTCACCGCGGCGGCCCCCGAAGCCACTGCCAGACCCGCCACACCGCCTTCCAGAGCGGCTATGCGCGACTCGAACACGTCCTGCGTCGAGTTGGTCAGACGCCCGTAGATATTGCCGGCGTCGCGCAGCCCGAAACGGTCGGCCGCATGCTGAGAATTGTGAAACACATATGAAGTGGTCTGATAGATCGGCACCGCGCGCGCATCCGTTGCCGGATCGGCCTGTTCCTGTCCCACATGAAGCGCCAATGTTTCCAGATGAAGTTTTCTCTCGTTCGTAGCCATAATCTTTTTCTTTTAAAAATTCATATTCTCTGTTGTTTCCGAAGGCAAAGTTATGCATCCACAGAGCATTATTCCAAGCAATTTCATAAATTAAGAAAATAACACTACATTTGCCCCATGCGACGGAACAGACGTTCTGCGCCCCCACAAAAACGGCCCCTCCAAAAGAAAAATCATCTATGGCAACACTCGACGACACCGACATGCAGATAATGCGCATCCTGCAGGAAAACTCCCGGCTCACCACAAAAGAACTCGCCGCCAAAGTCCACCTCTCCCCCACCCCCGTCTATGAGCGCATGAAACGGCTCGAGCGCGAAGGCTTCATAAAAAAATACATCGCCGTGCTCGACGTGGACAAGCTCAACCAGGGCTTCATCGTCTATTGCAACGCCAAGCTCAAGAAGCTCAACCGCGAGGTAGTGAACGGATTCATCGAGACCATAAAGGCCATCCCCGAAGTCACCGAATGCTACAACATCTCCGGCCGCTTCGACTATATGCTCAAAATCCACGCGAAGGACATGAACAGCTACCAGGACTTCGTGTTCAACACCCTGGGCACCATCGAATGCCTCGACTCGTGGGAAAGCACTTTCGTCATGTCCGAAGTAAAAAACGAGCACGGAATCAGGATATAATGGCCACATTTTCCGTAACTTTGAGTCGTTTTTTTGACGATATATACAACACCGCCAACGTGGAGGCCAAGGACCTGCTCTACACATCCATAAGCAAGCCTCTCGCAGAGGCCGGCTACTATGTCATCTCCCCCCATCTCGCCATGGACGTGCTCAAGGCGGAAAGCGCCCATGACACCACAGCCATCGTCACCGCCACCACCGACCACATCGTGGCCGCCCGTGCAGCCAACAACTACATCTTCAATGACATTCCCCGCGGAAAATATCATCCGATGTATGACAAGGACCAGAAC
>CAVIVH010000113.1:0-4918 GCA_963646185.1 bacterium
CACCGAAAACGGAAGTCATTCCGATTTTCTTTCCAATTAATCCAGGCATTGGTTGGTTAATTAATTGTTTATTAATAAATTAATATAGTCCGCACAATTTTGCGGACTGCAAATGTAGCCATAATTATCCAATAATCAAGCGGTTTCGCATAAATTTTCCTTTTTGGGCCCTGCGTTGCATCCTGATATGCATTATTTTGTTAAATTTGTTCTTCCGTAAGCCCGCACGGCTTTTTTCAAACCGCGACCTATGCTGCTGGACCTGTTCGGCTTTCTGAGCCTGTCCTTCACGGACATACTGGACATAACCCTCGTCGCCCTGATTATCTTCATGGTATTCAGGTGGATAAAGAATTCTCCAGCCATGAACATATTCCTGGCCGTCTTCCTCATCTACCTGTTCATGCTGGTGGCCGACGCCCTGCACATGAGGCTGATGAGCAAGCTGGTGAGCACCTTTGTGGACGTGGGCGTCATCGCGCTGGTGGTGATTTTCCAGCCCGAGATCCGCCACTTCCTCATGAGGTTCGGCTCCGAGGCCAAGGGCGCCTCGTTCGTCTCGAAGCTGCTGGGCCGCAAGGACAATCCCATCAACAGCCGGTCGATCAACGAAATCACGGAGGCCTGCCGGGCCATGTCCCGCGACAAGACCGGCGCGCTGATAGTGATTCCCCACCTGGTGAGCCTCGAGAACATAATCGAGACCGGCGACAGAATCAATGCGGACATAAACAGAAGACTGATAATGAACCTGTTCTTCAAGAACTCGCCCCTCCACGACGGGGCCATGGTTCTCGAAGGCGACAAGATAGTGGCCGCACGCTGCACGCTGCCCATCACTGAAAGACCCGACATTCCGGCCCATTTCGGCATGAGGCACAAGGCCGCCATAGGCGTGACCGAGGAGTCCGACGCCGACGTGATCGTGGTCTCGGAGGAGACGGGCACCATTTCCTTCGTCAAGGAGGGAAAAATCACCACCATAAACAACATCAACGAGCTGAAGCTGCTGCTGGGACCCTCTTTCTCCGGCCAGGACGGCGGAAAGGACAATCACTGACAGGACAGACATGGAAAGAGACAGGGTACTGGAAGCGAAGCTGGGATTCGACAGGATAAGGAAGACCATCTCCGACCGCTGCAACACGGAATATGCGGTGGCGAGGACGGAGGTCGAAGAATTCTCCACCAACCCCTCGGTGATACGCCGCAGGCTGCGGATGACGGACGAGATGCGCCTCATTCTCATGTTCGAGGAGGCCTTCCCCACGGCCGGCTACATAGACTGCGTGGATTTCCTGAAGGTGCTGGAGAAGGACGGCGCCAACATAGACCTTCTCTCCCTGGGCAAGCTGAGGACCCTCACCGAGACCCTCTCGGGCATAGCCGCGTTCTTCCTGAGCATCAGGGACGGCGTCTATCCGGAGCTGAAGCGGATGACTTCCTGCATCACGGTGTTCCCGGAAGTCAGCGCCAGAATCAATTCCATTCTCGACAAATACGGCAACGTGAAGGACACCGCGTCGGACGCGCTCTATGACATCCGCCGCAGCCTCAAGGAAAAGGAGAGCTCGGTCTCGAAGATAGCGAACTCCATTCTGCGCAGGGCGCAGCAGGAGGGACTTGTGGAAAGCGACGCGTCTGTGGTGATGAGAGACGGCAAGATGCTGATTCCGGTCAGCTCGTCCAACAAGAAAAGGTTCAGCGGCTTTGTCTATGACGAGTCGGCCAGCGGCAAGACCACATTTTTCGAGCCTATGGAAGTGATCTCCCTCGAGAACGAGATCAGCGAGCTGCATTTCGCCGAGAACAGGGAGATATTCAGGATACTGTCGGAATTCAGCGACTTCGTGCGGCCCTATGTTCCCGACCTTCTGAAAGGGGCGGTGTGCGTGGGCGAGCTAGACTTCATCATGGCCAAGGCCGGCACGGCGCTGGAATACATAGCCGGAATGCCGGTAATCTCGGAAAACGGGGAGATGGACCTGCGCAAGGCCCGTCACCCGCTGCTGGAGAAGGCGCTGAAGAAGGAGGGCAAGGAGATTGTCCCGCAGACGGTGATTCTCACCCCGCAGAAGCACATACTCCTCATTTCGGGCCCCAATGCCGGCGGCAAATCGGTGTGTCTGAAGACCGTGGGCCTGCTGCAGTATATGTTCCAGTGGGGCATGCTCATTCCCACGTCCGAGAGCTCGGAGATGATGGTCTTCGACCGGATAATGGTCGATATCGGCGACGGGCAGAGCATAGACAACGACCTGAGCACCTACAGTTCCTTCCTCGTGCAGATGAAGGATGTGCTGAAGCAGGCCGACGCGAAGACGCTGGTCCTGATCGACGAATTCGGTTCAGGCACCGAGCCGGCCGCCGGCGGAGCCATCGCCGAAGCGATACTGAGCGAGCTGGACAAGAGAGGGGTCTATGGCGTCATCACCACCCACTACACCAATCTGAAGCTATATGCGGCCTCCGGCGAATGCGGGGTGGCCAACGGAGCCATGCTCTTCGACGCCGAGAACATAGCCCCGCTGTTCAGGCTGGAGATAGGGACGCCGGGCAACTCGTTCGCGTTTGAGCTTGCCAGGAAGATGGGCCTTCCGGAGAAGATCGTGAAGGACGCCGAGGACCGCGCCGGCGAACAGTATGTGGGGCTGGAGAGGAATCTGCGCAAGATCGTGAAGAACCGCAAGGTGCTGGACGAGAGGCTGCAGAAGATCAAGAAGACCGACCAGACCCTCGAGAACATAACCGACCGCTATCAGAAGGAACTGCAGGATATACGCAAGTCCCGGCAGGACATCCTGGACGAGGCCCGCAAGGAGGCCGAGGAGATAGTGAAGGGGGCCAACAGGGAGGTGGAAAAGACCATAAGGACCATCAAAGAGTCTCAGGCCGGAAAAGACGCCACCCAGGCTGCGCGCAGGGAGCTGCAGAATTTCGTGAGCGCGCTGTCGCTGAAGAAGGTCACCGACAGCCGCGAGAGGGACGCCCACATGGAGGAGAAGCTCCGCCAGCTGGAGGAGCGCAAGCGCAGGCAGGCCCAGAGGAAGATGCAGAAGATGGACGAGAAGCAGAGGGCCGAGGCCGAAAAGGCCGCCGAGGAGGAGAGGAAAGAACGCGAGTTCCGCGAGAGCGTGCCCAAGGTCGGGGAGAAGGTCCGCGTGAAGAACGGCGGGATGGTCGGAGAGGTCGCGAAGGTCTCGGACAAGGCCATCACGGTGATAATAGGAAACATAACCAGCAAGATGCCGCTGGACAGGGTGGAGAGGATCACTTCCAACGAATATAAGTCGGCGGTGAAGGCGGTGCGCGACAGCCGTCCCTCGACGGCTGTGCAGGACAGTTCCATAAGCGAGAGGAAGCTGAATTTCAAGATGGAGCTGGACATCCGCGGCGAGCGGGTGGGCGAAGCGCTTGAGACCGTGCAGAAATATGTGGACGACGCCATAATGCTCGGCGTGCCGTCCGTGAGAATCATCCACGGGAAGGGCACGGGAGCCCTGCGCGAGGAGATACAGAAATATGTCCGCACGGTGCCCGGAGTGGCTTCGGTGCGGGACGAGCACATCCAGTATGGCGGCACGGGCGTGACGATAGTGACTTTTGAGTGAGATGAGAGGCGGGAGACAGGAGGTCGGACGAAGGGGAGAGGATGCGGTGTGTGAATATCTGGCCTCGCATGGACACACGGTCCTCAGCCGCAACTGGCGCTGCGGACATCTTGAGGTGGACATAGTCTCGCTGGCTCCCGACGGAGTCCATTTTGTGGAGGTGAAGAGCCGGGTGGCTCCGGAAGCGGCCGACCCGTCGGAGAACGTGCGCGGCGCCAAGCAGAGGAACATCAGCCACGCGGCCGTGAAATATATGGAGAAGGCGCCCGCCGGCGTCGGCGACAGGGAGATATGGCTGGACGTGGCCTCTGTGGTGTTCGGGGGCGGCGGCGTGAAGATAGACTATATGCCCGGGGCTTATGTCCCGATATATTTGTGAGTATTAATTATCTATAGATATGAAATCTAACATTTCGGACCTCTGGAAGAAAGAGGACTGGCTCGCCGTGTGGATCGGAGCCATAGTGATTGTCCTTGCCTGCATCGCCGTGATTGCAGGCGTCGGAGACTTCTCCGCACTCAAATTCTCCACCTGGCATCTGTGGGAGGGCGTGGCCGAGAAGAAGAGCCTCGCCGCACAGCTCAACGGAGCCTTCTGGGGGAAGCTCGCCAAGACCTGTCTCATTCTGGGCGTGCTGTTCACGGCCGGCATAAAGCTGATGGGCGGCAGCATAAAGAAATTCGCCCCCGCATTCCTCGCGCTTTTCGTCATTGCCGTGGCGGTGAGACTGGTGAGCGCCGAGTTCACCCTGAACCGCTATCTGGAATGGGCATTCTGGGCCCTGCTCATAGGCCTTCTGATAGCCAACACCGTGGGCGTCCCCGACTGGCTGAAGCCGGCCATCCAGACCGAGTTCTATATCAAGACAGGTCTCGTGATCATGGGATTCTCGGTCCTGTTCTCCAATATCGCCAAATTCGGCCTCTATGGCCTCGGCATAGCGTGGGTCGTGACCCCTATCGTGATTCTGTTCATCTGGTGGTTCGGCATCAAGGTGCTGAAGATTGACAACAAGCCTCTGGTGATGACCCTCGCATCCGCCACGTCCGTGTGCGGAACCAGCGCGGCCATCGCCACCGCCGCCGCATCCAACGCCAAGAAGGACGACCTTTCCATCACGGTCTCCATCTCCATCATCTTCACTATACTCATGATGGTCTTCGAGCCCATGATCATCAAGGCCACCGGAATGAGCCAGCTCATGGGCGGATCCCTCATCGGCGGCACCGTGGACTCCACGGGCGCGGTGGTCGTGGCCGGAACGGCTCTCGGCGAGGAGGCTCAGCAGGCCGCAGTGCTCGTGAAG
>CAVIVH010000114.1:0-4914 GCA_963646185.1 bacterium
AGGGAAGAGCAGAGCGCGGCCGTAAGGGACTGCCTGCGGGCCCTGCTGAGGATAGAGGCTTGGAATTGAACTCGGATACGACTATCTTTGTGTGGTCCGCACAGGCGTGAGCCACTATCGCGCGGCTTCTTATATGAAAAAGGTTTTGACGGTCGGAGTCTTCGACCTGCTCCACATAGGCCATATAGAACTCTTCCGCAGGGCCAGGTCGCTGGGCGACAGCCTCACGGTGGCCGTGCAGGAAAGCGGCTCCGTGAGAAAATACAAACCAGAGGCCGAAACCGTATATTCCACCGAAGAGCGGATGTATATGGTGAAGGCCATCAAGTATGTGGACGAGGTGATACCCTACACCGACGCGGACCTGCTTGCCGGGGCGGTGGACTTCGACATCCTCGCCGCGGGCCCGGACCAGCGGCACGAAGGCTTTATGAAACTGTTCGGATGGTGCCGCGAAAACGGGAAGGAAGTGGTAATACTCCCCAGGACCGAAGGCATCTCATCATCCGAACTCAAGGAAAGAATCAAATCGCTATGAACGCTCTGTTGTCTCTAAGGAAATTTGCAGCGTCCCTCTGGAGGGCGGCCGATGAAGCCACCATAAACCTGCGCATGCAGACGAGGAAGAACTGCAGCTATCAGCAGCTTTCGGGCCGGGAGGACGGAATCGTCGTCTCGCTCACCTCTTTCCCCGCCAGGATGGGGGTGGTGTGGATAACCCTGGACTCGATTTTCAGGCAGAATACCCGCCCGGACAAGATAGTCCTGTATCTCTCGGAGGTGGAGTTCCCCGGGAGGCTGGCCGATGTCCCGCAGCAGGTGAAGAGATTCACCGCCTTCGGACTCGAAATCAGGTTCGTCCCCGACAATCTCTATGGCCACAAAAAGTATTTCTATGCTCTCCGCGAGTTCCCCGACGCAAGGGTAATCACCGTGGATGATGACAGCTACTACCGCTGCAACACCATAGGCCGCCTGATGGAGATGAACCGTAAATATCCCTCGGCCGTATGCTGCAACATAGCCTCGGTAATCAACATGGACTCTTTCTACGACTATTCCACATGGAAGAAGTCGTCGGTGCCGCACTTCCCCAACGACCTGTGCGTGGCCAACGGCTTCGGCGGAATCCTGTATCCGCCCCATTTCGCAGGTTCCGGAATGTTCGACAAAGAACTGCTGATGAAGCTGGCGCCCAAGGCCGACGACCTGTGGCTGAAAGCCAACGAGGTGGCCATGGGAGTGAAGGTGGCCATAGGCAGCTACTATCCCAAGCCGGTGACGGTGGGAGGCTCGCAGAAAGTCTCGCTCAGGAAGTACAACAAGGGGCCGGAAAACGGCAACATACTGCAGTGGAAAGCCCTCGACGCCCATTTCGGGCTCAGAGAAAAGATTGAAAAGGGATGGACGCGGTAATCACATATGTCAACGGGCTGGACCCTCAGTGGAGAAAGGAATATGCCGAGGCTGTCGGCGGAGAGGCCATGGTCAAGAGATACAGGGACTGGGGCACTCTGAAATATCTGCTGAGAGGAATCGAGAAGCATATCCCCTCCGTGGAGAACGTCTTCCTCCTGGTCTCCGGAGAAAGCCAGGTTCCGGACTGGGTGGACAGAAGCCGTCTCAAGATAGTGACCCACAGGGACATAATCCCCGCCCGATTTCTCCCGACCTTCAACAGCACGAGCATAGAGATGTTCATGCATCTCATTCCCGGTCTCGGAGAGGAGTTCCTTTATTTCAACGATGACATGTTCCCGGTCATGGACTGCCCGAAGGAGGATTTTTTCCGGAACGGCAAGTCCGTCATCGGCTTCACCAGGCATCTTTTCGCCGGCGGAGGCTACAAGAAGAGGGTGCGGAACTCGGACCGCCAGGCCAGAAAGGCCCTTGGCATAAAGCCGTCGGTCCTGTTTGTGCGTCCCCAGCACACCTGCTCCCCCATGCTCAGAAGCAGGAGCCGGGAAATATATGACTATTCAAAGGAGAAGATATTCGAGGTCGTCTCGCCGCTGCGCACCGACTTCAATTTCAACCAGTATCTGTTTCTGGACTATCTTTATTTCAGCGGCCTGACCGTCAAGGGGAAGATTTCCAACAAGCATCTCTCGCCGGCAGTCCACACTCCCGCGAGAATCACCTCCTACATAGACCGTCCCTCGCGCAAGATGATCTGCATCAACGACGTGCATCTTTCGGAAGATGATTTCACAAGGTACAGGGACGCGGTGCTCGGCGCCTTCGAAAGGCATTTCCCCGAAAAATCCCGCTTCGAGCTGTAAAAGACCGGCCCCGCACCGGCAGGCACGAAATGCCGTCTGACAGGGGGGGGGGGCTGCTGACAACTTCGACCGGGGGTTACGATGCTGCCGCGGCTGAATATCTGCGCCCTACCGGCGCAAATATTCAGCGGTGTGGCTCGTGCCCCGCACGGCCATATCCTCGGGCGTACCCTCGAACACCACCCGGCCTCCCTCATCGCCGGCCTCCGGGCCCAGGTCGATTATCCAGTCCGCCGCGCGGATCACATCCATGTTGTGCTCCACAACCACTATCGAATGCCCCTTGTCCAGCAGCGCGTCAAACGACCTCAGCAGCTTTTCCACATCATAGAAATGCAGTCCCGTGGTGGGCTCGTCGAAGATGAACATTATCCCGTCCCTGCCAGGCCTGGACTGCGTTCCGCTCATGGACAGGAAATAGGCCAGCTTGACCCTCTGGCTCTCGCCGCCCGACAGAGTGCTGCTGCTCTGGCCGAGCTTGATGTATGAAAGCCCCACATCCAGAAGCGGCTGCAGCTTGCGGGCAATCTCCACGGCTTCCTCCTCCTTCTGCGACCCGAAGAAATCCACAGCCTCGCTCACGCTCATGTCCAGGATGTCGTCTATGTTCTTTCCCTTGTACCTGACCTCGAGGATGTCCGGCTTGAACCGCTTTCCGCCGCAAGCCTCGCACACCATTGTCACATCGGCCATGAACTGCATCCCTATCTTCACGAAGCCTTCGCCCTGGCACTCAGGGCAGCGTCCGCCGTCCTGATTGAACGAGAAGAACGAAGGGGTATAGCCGTTCATTTTGGCATACTGCTGCGAAGCCATAAGCTTGCGGATGTCGTCATAGACCTTGAGATAGGTGACGGCATTGGAGCGGGAGCTCCGGCCTATGGGGTTCTGGTCCACATATTCGACCTGCTTTATCCTGTCCACATTGCCGCCGAAGCCCCTGAACGTTCCGGGAAGCGTCCCCGTCTCGTTGAGCCTTCGGAAAAGGCCCGGATAGAGGATGTCTCCGACCAGCGACGACTTGCCGCTGCCGCTGACTCCGGTCACGACGGTCAGCACCCCGAGCGGAATGTCCACGTCAACGTCCTTGAGGTTATGTTCCATGGCGCCCTCCACGCGGATGTGATAGACCGGCTTGCGCTTTTCCCTCTCATAGCGGGCGCGCTTCCCGCTTATATACTGCAGGGTCAGCGACGATGCCATGTCCCCTGCGGAGATTTTCCCGGAAGGTCTGCCCTGGAACATCACCCGTCCGCCGTTCACTCCGGCCTCCGGGCCCATGTCCACCAGCATGTCCGCGGCCTTGATTATCTCCTCGTCATGCTCGACCACTATGACCGTGTTTCCTATGTCCCGGAGCCGCTTGAGCACGGAAATGAGCCGTTCGGTGTCTCTGGGATGCAGGCCTATGCTCGGCTCGTCCAGAATATACATGGACCCCACCAGCGAACTGCCCAGGGCGGTCACCAGATTCACCCTCTGGCTCTCGCCTCCGGAAAGGGTGTTGCAGTGACGGCTCAGCGTGAGATAGGAAAGTCCCACGTCGCCGATGCACCTGAGCCTGGACATTATCTCCTCTATGGCCTTGCTGCCCACTTTCCTTTCATTTTCCGTAAGTTCCAGATTTTCAAAGAAAGACAGCAGTTCGGTTATGTTCATGCTCAGAAGCTCGTGGATATTTTTCCCGCCCACCTTCACATAGAGGGCCTCCTTCCGCAGGCAGCTGCCGTGGCAGTCATGACAGGTGGTGCGGCCGGAGAAGCGGCTGAGCATATACTTGAACTGTATCTTGTAGCGGTTGGCCTCGACCTTTTTGAAGAACTCGTCGAGACCATAGAGCGTCGTGGCCTGGTCGCCGGTGTGATGCCCCTTCCATATCAGGTCGCGGGCCTCCTGTGGAATCTCGCACCAGGGGACGAACACCGGAATCCCGTATCTGTCAGCCACTTCGACCAGATGGTCCTTGAACCAGCCCATCTTCTCGCCTCTCCAGCAGGCTATTGCCCCGTCATAGATGCTCTTGGACTTGTCCGGGATCACCAGGTCCTCGCTTATGCCGATTATCTTTCCGAGTCCGCCGCATGTCGGGCAGGCCCCCAGCGGGCTGTTGAAGCTGAAAAGATATTCATCGGGCTTCCTGAACACTATCCCGTCCGCCTCGAAACGGTTGTCAAAGCGCTTCATCGCCTCGGCGCCGTCCTTTTCGGTGCGGACATACATGGTGCCGTGGCCTATGCTGAAGCAGTTCTCCACCGACGAGCGCAGCCTGGTCTCCATGTCGTCACCTTCAGAGAACGGCAGCCTGACCCTGTCGACAAGCAGACAGAGCTCATCGGGATAGCCGGCCTCTCCGGCCTGCATCACGTCCTCGATCCTGAGCATGCCGCCGCTCCACAGCCTGGAATAGCCCTGTTCCTTGAGGGAAAGCATGAGCTCCACCCTGTCGCTGCGGTTCTTCCAGTCCAGGTCGGCCAGAAGATATGCGGCCGATGCGCCGCTTTCCCGGATATATGCGAGCACGTCGTTGGCGGTCTGACACTTCACCTCCACTCCGCTGACAGGAGAATAGGTCCGGCCTATGCGGGCGAAAAGCAGGCGCAGATAGTCATATATCTCAGTAGAAGTACCAACT
>CAVIVH010000115.1:0-2849 GCA_963646185.1 bacterium
GCCTCGGCGCACCCAGCTTCCTGAAATCACGAAGATCATCCTTCCAGCCGGGCTGCGGGACGATCGCCACACGGTAGCCGAATTTCTGAAGCCACCGGGAGATTGCCGCGGTTCCGAAGGAAGGATGATCCACAAAGGCGTCGCCTGTGAAGAAGATGACATCGATATAATCCCACCCCAGGGCTTCCACCTCTTTCTTCGAGGTCGGGAACATATACGGTGCCGCTTCCATGGGACGCTACATTCTCTCGGGCAGTTCTATGCCGAGTATTCCCATAGCCTTGGTCAGAGCCCTGGCCACGCACTCCACCAGAGTGAGCCTGAACTCCAGAACCTTTCTGTCGGGCTCCTTCAGGATGGTCGTGTCGTGATAGTACTGGTTGAAATCCTTGGCCAGGTCATAGGAATAGTTGGCCAGGATGGCGGGCGACAGAGCCGCGCCGGCCTCGGCCACCTTGGACGGCAGCAGGTTCAGCAGCTTGATCAGGCGCACCTCCTTGGCGGAAGGAACGGCATCGGACGTGACGCAGGCGGCTCCGTGCGCATAGCCCGACTCGTCGGCCTTGCGGATGATGGAGCGGATCCTGGCGTGGGTATATTGGATGAAAGGACCGGTGTTTCCGTTGAAATCTATGGACTCCTTGGGGTTGAAGAGCATCGTCTTCTTCGGGTCCACCTTGATTATGAAGTACTTGAGAGCTCCGAGACCAATCATGTTATAGAGACGGTCCTTCTCTTCCTCCGAGAGGTCAGCGAGCTTGCCGCTCTCCTCCGAAGTGGCCCTGGCCTCCTCATACATGCTCTGGACCAGGTCGTCGGCGTCCACCACGGTGCCCTCCCTGGACTTCATCTTGCCCTCGGGCAGCTCCACCATGCCATAGCTCAGATGATAGATCTGGCTTGCCCAGTCGAAGCCGAGCTTGGCGAGGATGAGCTTGAGCACCTGGAAATGATAATCCTGCTCGTTGCCCACCACATAGATCAGAGAATCCAGCTGATACTGCGAGAACCTCCTCTCAGCGGTGCCAAGGTCCTGGGTGATATAGACCGAAGTGCCGTCGCTTCTGAGCACCAGCTTGCGGTCCAGTCCGTCGGCGGTGAGGTCGCACCACACCGAGCCGTCGGGGTCGCGGGTGAACACGCCCATGTCCAGACCCTTCTGCACCAGCTCCTTGCCGAGCAGATAGGTGTCATGCTCATAGTCCACCTTGTCGAACGATATGCCCAGACGGGCATAGGTCTCGTCAAATCCGGCCAGAACCCAGCCGTTCATCTTTGCCCAGAGGTCCCTGACCTCCTTGTCGCCCTGCTCCCATTTCACCAGCATCTCGTGCACGGCCTTCATGCAGGGGGCCTCCTTCTTCGCCTCGTCCTCGCTCATGCCGCCGGCCACAAGTTCCCTGACCTCAGCGGTATAGATGTTATTGAAGGCCACATAGCAGTCGCCCACCAGATGGTCGCCCTTGATGCCCGTGGACTCCGGAGTCTTGCCTTCGCCCACCTTCAGCCAGGCATACATGGACTTGCAGATGTGCACTCCGCGGTCATTGACTATGGTCGTCTTAATTACCTCGTGGCCGTTGGCCTTCAGCAGCCTGGACACGGAGTCGCCGAGCAGGTTGTTGCGGATATGGCCCAGATGCAGGGGCTTGTTGGTGTTGGGCGAGGAGAACTCGACCATATACCGCTTTCCCGAAAAGGGCAGCTGGCCGAAATCGTCGGCCGAAGCGATCTCCGAGAAGGTCCCGTCCCACCACACGGAGGAGAAAAGCAGGTTCAGATAGCCCTTCACGCAGCCGAAGGACGAAATTTCGGGGCAATTGTCCACAAGCCACTTGCCTATGGCGTTGCCGGTGTTCTCCGGAGCGCTGTGGGAAATCTTCAGCAGCGGGAAGAGAACCAGGGTATAGTCTCCCTCGAACTCCTTGCGGGTCACCTGGACCTGAAGGGTTGCGGGATCGATTTCAGCATTATACAGCGCCTTTATGGCATCGGCGGCCTTTACCTGGATGAAAAGTTCAGGTGTCATTTCTGTCGGATATGTTTTCTAATGGGTGTGAATATTAGCCCAGATATCCCTTCAGCAGCTTGCTTCTGCTGGGACTCTTGAGCCTTCTGATGGCTTTCTCCTTGATCTGGCGGACCCTCTCGCGGGTGAGGCCGAACCTCTCGCCGATCTCCTCCAGGGTCATCTCCTGACAGCCTATGCCGAAGAAAGACTTGATTATCTCACGCTCGCGCGGGGCGAGGGTGGAAAGGGCCCTCTCGATCTCGGTGTTCAGCGACTCGTTCACCAGGCCTCTGTCGGCGCTCGGCGAATCGTCGTTCGGGAGCACGTCCAGAAGGCTATTGTCCTCGCCTTCCACAAAAGGAGCGTCCACGGAGACATGCCTTCCGGAGACACGCAGAGTGTCCGAAATCTTGTCCTTGGGGACGTCTATCATCTCCGACAGCTCCTCGTTGGAGGGCTGGCGCTCGTTCTCCTGCTCAAACTTGGAGAGAGCCTTGTTGATCTTGTTGAGGGAACCCACCTGGTTCAGGGGAAGACGCACGATCCTGGACTGCTCGGCGAGAGCCTGCAGAATGGACTGGCGGATCCACCACACGGCGTATGAAATAAACTTAAAGCCGCGGGTCTCATCAAACTTCTCCGCGGCCTTTATAAGTCCGAGATTACCTTCGTTGATGAGGTCAGGAAGGCTGAGACCCTGATTCTGGTACTGCTTTGCGACAGACACCACGAATCTGAGGTTTGCCTTGGTGAGCTTTTCAAGCGCGGCCTGGTCTCCGTTTCTGATTCTCTGGGCAAGCTCCACTTCTTCTTCCGGAGTCACCAGATCCTCTCTTCC
>CAVIVH010000115.1:2860-3269 GCA_963646185.1 bacterium
TCAAGCGACGCACTCTCTCGGTTGGTAATCGATTTTGTAATCTTAAGCTGTCTCATATACTTTCAATTCCCTCCGGCTTCCCGGAGGGAACCGAAGCACATTATTCTTTTCCGAAGCCGAAGTAGGCGGGCCTTCCGCTGGCGTCTATGCCCTCGATGAAGACAGCCCTCTTGCTCTTCTTCGCTATGTCAACCACCTCCTGAGCGTCCTTCACGGGCGAGTCGTTGACAAAGCGGATCACAAAGCCTTCGGTGGCGCCGGCGTCGCGGAGCTTGCCCTGTCCCACAGACACGATCTCAACTCCCTGACGCAGACCATACTGGGCGAGAGTCTCCCTGGAGGCGGTCCTTATCTTGGCCCCGTAGAAGGCTGTCGTGCCGTCCACATCCACCGTGCCTGTCTCCTGGGC
>CAVIVH010000115.1:3279-4886 GCA_963646185.1 bacterium
GCCCTGGAAAGTGACGGAGAGAACCTTCTCCTTGCCTTCCCTTATGATCCTGAAGTCCGCCTTGTCGCCCGGATGATAGCTGTTGACCTTCTCCTGAAGGGCGGAAGCGGAGTTGATTTCGGAAGAATCGATGGCAATCACGATGTCATCCTTCTTCATGCCGGCCTTCTCTGCGGCCGATCCGCCGAAAACTTCGTTAATATATACGCCTTTCACCGAAGAAAGTTTCAATTTTTCGGCTATCTCTTCGTTCACCGTGCCCATGGTCACACCCAGCTTGGCCCTCTTCACCGAACCGAAGTCGATGAGGTCGCCCACAATCTTCTTCACTATGTTCACGGGGACCGCAAACGAATAGCCGGAATATGCGCCGGTCTGCGAGACTATGGCGGTGTTGATGCCCACCAGCTCGCCCCTCTTGTTCACAAGGGCTCCGCCCGAGTTGCCGGGGTTGACGGCGGCGTCGGTCTGGATGAACGACTCGATCTTGAACTCGCCGTCGGTGTTGGGCATCGAACGGCCCTTTGCGCTGACTATGCCGGCGGTGATGGTGCCTCTGAGCTGCGAGCCCAGCGGGCTGCCGATGGCAATCACCCATTCACCGAGACGCAGCTTGTCGGAATCGCCGAACTCTATGGCCGGAAGGTCGGTGGCGTCTATCTTTATGAGGGCCACGTCGGTGGCGGAATCGGTGCCGACGATGGTGGCGTCATAGGTCTGGTTATTGTTCAGGGTCACCTTGATCTCCTTGGCGTTGGCCACCACATGGTTGTTGGTGACTATATAGCCGTCGGAGCGGATGATGACGCCCGAGCCGCTGCCCTTGGACTCACGCTGCGAAGGGGTCCTGTCGCCATAGCCGAAGAAATACTCGAAGAACGGGTCTATGGCCTGCCTCTGCTGCGAGACCACCGTCACCTCCACATAGACCACCGCGTCCACTGCGGACTCGGCGGCATAGGTGAGGTCCGGATAATCGGTCTCGGTCAGATTGACCGTCCTGTATTGTGCTTCGCCGGCCTCGCCGGAAGCCGCTGCGGTGCGGCCCGAGCCGGATGTGCATGCGTTCAGGGCGCTGAAAGCGCTTATGGCGGTGAACCCCGCGACAGTCGCGGAAGCAAGCTTGAAAATGAATCCTTTACTCATATCTGTCCTGTTTTGTTTCTAATCCGATTAAACGGCCTCCGGGCATTCCGGACACCGGCATGGTTCCGAGTCAAACTCCATGCCAAAAATACTCTTGTCAGTTTGGCAAGTAATTGCTATTTTTGTTTGGTTTATAAACTAACGAGCCGAAGTCCCGCACCCGCGGGGCCGGCGCAACAGAACAATCCTTATGAAATTCGCAGTATCAAGTTCAGAACTTCTGAAGAACGTGCTGACCGCACAGAGAGCCATACCCGCCAAGACGACGGAAGCCATTTTGGAGAACTATCTCTTCACTCTCAGGGACGGAATCCTGGAGATAACCGCCTCGGACAGGGAGCTGACGATGAAAGTCGCCCTGGAAGTGACCAGCGTGGAGGAAGATGGCAGGATGGCAGTTCCGGCAAGGCAGGTCACCGACCTTCTGAAGGAGCTCCCGGACCAGCCGCTCACCATAAGCT
>CAVIVH010000116.1:0-2262 GCA_963646185.1 bacterium
GACTTGCGGTCGGCATATTCAAACTGCTTCTTCAGCTTGGCCTCGTCAGGATAAATCTCACACGACACTCCCCTGCTCCTCAGCTCCTTCGCCACAGAAATCACATAAGGAAGAGCCGACGGCTCCATGCACGAGAACAGCAGAGTCGTGGACGACGCCAGGCCGGCCGGAAACTTATCCAGCCCCTTCAGCACGTCATAAATCCTGTCGGCGCCGAAAGATATGCCCACTCCGGACATGTCGGGCAGGCCGAAAATGCCCGTGAGATTGTCATAGCGGCCGCCTCCGCAGATGCTGCCTATGGGAAAATCCAGAGCCTTCACCTCAAAGATGGCTCCGGTGTAATAATTCAGTCCGCGGGCGAGCGAAAGGTCAATCTCCACGCTCTGGCTTATGTCTGCAGCGGCTATATAGCCAAAAAGCTCCTCCAGCTCGTCCAGGCCCTTTATGCCGGTCTCAGAGACTATGCCCGAAGCCGTATGCCCGCTCATCATCTCCCTCATGGCGGCAATCTTCCCGTTGTCGGTCCCCTTCAGAAGAAGAATCGGCTCAATCACGGATATGGCCTCATCGGTGAGGCCCTTCTCCCTCATCTCCTCCTTCACGGCGTCAAGCCCGATCTTGTCCAGCTTGTCTATGGCCACGGTGATGTCCACCACCTTGTCCGGGAAGCCGCATATCTCCGCAAAACCGGTGAGAAGCTTGCGGTTGTTTATCTTGATCAGCACATTTATGCCCAGACGCGTGAACACCGTATCCACAATCTGCACGAGTTCCAACTCATTGATTTGGGAACGGCTGCCGATCACATCGGCATCACACTGATAAAACTCCCTGTAACGGCCCTTCTGCGGCCTGTCGGCCCTCCACACCGGCTGAATCTGATAGCGGCGGAACGGGAAAGTGATCTCATTCCGGTGCTGGACCACATAGCGGGCGAACGGCACGGTGAGGTCATACCTCAGGCCCTTTTCACACACCTTCATCGAAAGAGCCTTGCTGTTGTAATGGCCCCCGTCGTCGAGACGGTAGCTTTCATAGTCCACTCCGGAGAAGGCGTCTCCGGAATTCAGTATGCGGAAAAGAAGCTTGTCCCCCTCGTCCCCGTACTTGCCGAGAAGAGTGGAGAGATTCTCCATGGAAGGAGTCTCAATCTGGGAATAGCCATAGGCCTTATAGACACTCTTGATGGTGTCGAATATGTAGTTGCGCTCGGCCATTTCGCTCTGGCCGAAATCGCGGACGCCCTTGGGGATGGAAGGTTTCTGTACAGACATGCCTTTATGGAATTAATCTTTGCAAGATAGCGAAATTTAACGAATTGACGAACGGCCGGCGCCGAAGAAATCAGTCCTTCTCGCCGCAGGAGGGCAAAAGCCGGATTTCCACCACACTGGCGGTCCCGGAGACCACCTTCACGCTCTCGTCCACCCGATGGCCTATCAGCGCGGCCACCCTGACTCCGGACTCCGCTTCCGGCGGATTCATGCCCGGGGCCACGGCCACCAGAGCGCGATTCTTGTCCGGAATGGAGAATTTGAGGTCCGTAAAAATGTCGCTGAGCTTCTTCCTGCCATGCGCACCCATAGGCCTCATCCAGTCTCCGTGCCTCCAGCCCCGGACCAGGAAGGGAATCCGCAGCGCGGCGGCGTCCGCTATGGTGACTCCGGCAGGCTGCCTGAGCGACGCAAGTGCAGCGCGGTCAAGCAGGGCAACCGAAAAGCGTCGGCCGGCGAATTCATATTCGCCCGGGCCCTCGACCACCATGCAGCCCTCCCCTTCACGGATTTCGGGCTGACAGTCCGGCTTATGGTCACTCTGACAGCCTGTCTGACGGACATCCTGACAGGGCTCCTGCCTGTGAAGGAAAACCAGCTCGGACGAAGATGTGACCAGAGTCCACGACGGGGACATGAATGTCTTCCCAGAAAAGTTTCCGGCTCCGTCAAAAAGGGCAGCCACAGAGCGGACACCGGCAGAAGTGAAGCCGAGCGGTTCCATAAGCCTGTGTATCACATAGCTGCGGTGCGGTGCTCTGCGCAGGGCTGCGGCATCGATACGGACTTCATCCGGAGTCTCCAGTCTGACGAGCGACGGCCTCAGCTCCGCGAAGAAGCCGTCCGCAATCTCCCCTACCTGGCGCAGATTGTCCATATCCCGGCCCAGAGAGGCGAGAAAAGACGGATTCAGCGACTCGAACACGGGGAACACCATATGCCGGACCTTGTTGCGCTTGTACTCGGTCTCCGCATTGGTGCTGTC
>CAVIVH010000116.1:2287-4857 GCA_963646185.1 bacterium
ACGGCATATTCGGAGACATAGGCGTCGATTTCGGCTCTGGAAAAAGAAAGCAGCGGCCTGATCAGGAAAGCCTGCGAACCGGGCACCGGCAATGCCGAAAGCTCCCGCATTCCGCTCATGCCCTTCACGCCCGAGCCTCTCAACATATTGAGTATCAAAGTCTCAGCATTGTCATTGGCATTATGGGCCACTGCGGTGAAACGCAGGCCCAGCTCCCGGCAGAGCGAATCGAACCAGGAATACCGGAGCTCCCTTGCGGCCATCTCCACGCTCATGCCTCTTTCCGACGCCCATGCGAGAGTGTCGAAATCCATGCGGCGGAACGGGACCCGCCTTTCGGCGCACCACTGCTCCACCAGGGTGCTGTCGCCGTCGCCTTCTTCGCCCCGGAGATGAAAATTGCAGTTCGCCACCACCGCGGGAATGCCGCAGCGCACGAAAAGGTCCGCCATGCACATGGAGTCCCTGCCTCCGCTGACGGCGAGAACCGCACGCATCCCGGAAGGGAGAAGTCCTCTGACTTTATCCTCGAATTTTTCCCTGAGAGACATCGGTCAGACAGCTTCCGTTATGCCTTCTTTGTGGCGAAGGTGTAGGAAAAGCCGAACTGAAGGGCCTCGTAGAACTGCACGGCCTTGAAGCCCTCGTCCCGCCCGTCCTTATAGAGCAGGACAGAATCATCATAGATGAGGCTGGTGGAAAGGTTGAGCGAGAAGTACTTGGCCACCTTCCACATGAAGCGGTTGTCCCAGTTCACCCTCAGATTCTGAGGATTCTTGAGATAGTTGGAGAAAAGGATAAGCTGAGTGTTGGCCTGGAAGTTGTCGTTGATCTTCACCTTGGCATCCATGGACAGCTGCGCACCGAACTCGAAACGCACGCCGCGCATGATGTCGCCGTTCCTGACCAGACCTCCGGTCTCCTCGAACTCCAGGTCGTCCTTGGTGTAGCCCTTCTTGAACTCCATGCCATAGACATTTCTCAGAGACTTGTCGGCGACTATGGTGAGACCTCCGGTGATGGGGGTCAGGGTCGTGCTGAACCATGCCTTCGGAGTCCATGTCATACCGGCTCCGAGAGTGATCACGGCCGGCGAGAACAGCGAAGACTTCAGGACCCTGGCGTTTTTCCAGTCCTTCCTGGTGGGATTCTCCCCGGACGGGGTCTTATAGGTGAAGCCGTCGGCGAACTGGCTCAGGAAAGTCAGCTTGCCGGTGTAGCTCAGAGTCTTGGTCATGTCCGCGCCCACCGAGCTCTCCAGCAGAATCTTATCCTTGTTCTTCTGCATCAGCGGCTTGTCCTCCGAATGCAGCACTCCGAAATCCAGCTGCAGGCGGTTCTTCCAGTAGAAGTCCTCCTTCTTGTAGTTGGCATTGCCGTCGATATAGGCGCTGACCGAATAGTTGTCATATCCTCCCTTCGCCCAGTTTTCATAGGAAGACTGGATGAAGTTGATGTTGGTCATCAGGGAATTGGTCCAATAGACCGGCTTCGGGGCCTCGGCCTTTTCCTTGGGGGCCTCGGCTATGGCGGCCGCGGCCGCGGCCGCGGCCTTCTGGACGTCAGTGAGTTCCTGGGCGCCGGCCACGCCTGCGCAAAGGACAAGCGACAGGACCGTCAATGTCAAAATTCTCTTCATGCGACCGACAGTTTGGTGAGGGTTAATATGCGATGCCGAACACGACTCTGCAGTGGGAAGGCTTGCCGGAATAGATGTCCTTGCCCTCCTCCTCGCAGACATAAGAGTCCACGGGGATGCAGCGGATGGTGGCCTTGGTCTCGTCCTTGATCTTCTGCTCGGTCTCGGCGGTGCCGTCCCAGTGGCAGAGCAGGAAGCGGCCGGTGCCGATCTTCTCCTTGAATTCCTCCCAGGAGTCGCACTTCTCCACCTTTGCGTCGCGGAAGGCCAGAGCCTTCTGGTATATAGTCTTCTGGATGTCGTCCATGAGGTCGCCCACCGAAGCGGTGAATTCGTCTATACTCATGGTCTTCTTCTCCATGGTGTCTCTCCTGTGGACTTCCACAGAGCCTGCGGCCAGGTCTCTGGGGCCCATGGCTATGCGCACGGGCACGCCCTTGAGCTCCCACTCGGCGAACTTGAAGCCGGGACGGAGAGTGTCGCGGGAATCCACCTTGACGCTGAAGCCTGCGGCCTCGAGCGACTTTTTCATGGAGTCCATGCGCCCGAGTATGGCGGTTCTCTCGTCATCGGTCTTATAGATGGGCACCATCACGATCTGGATGGGGGCGAGCTTGGGAGGCAGGACAAGTCCGTTGTCGTCGCCGTGAGCCATCACGAGAGCTCCCATGAGCCTGGTGGATGCGCCCCAGGAAGTGGCCCACACATACTGCTGCTTGCCCTCGTTGTCGGTGAACTGCACGTCGAAGGACTTGGCGAAGTTCTGGCCGAGGAAATGGGAGGTTCCGGCCTGCAGGGCCTTTCCGTCCTGCATCATGGCCTCTATGGTCATGGTGTCGAGAGCTCCGGCGAAGCGCTCGTTGGGGCTCTTGTGGCCGACTATGACAGGCAGGGCCAGGAAGTTGCGGGCGAAATCCGCATAGACATGGAC
>CAVIVH010000117.1:0-4839 GCA_963646185.1 bacterium
GCCAGTTGACTCCGGCGAAGACGGTCCTGTTGTCCACGGTCTCGTTTTCCAGCATGCCTCCGGATCCGTTGCGGTCATAGCTCAGGGTGAGGTTCAGCTGAGGGTAGAAGTTCTGGGTGGTGAGTATGTGCAGGTTGTCCTCCTCCTGCTCCTTGTTGGCGAACAGGGTGCCCCAGTAGGCCAGCTCGGTGTAGGCGGTCTTGGTGTTGTACATCGGGGCGGTGCCGGGCGAGAAGCTGTAGGTCTCGTAGGGCGCATAGAAATTGACCCCCTCCTCGGCCTTGCGGCGGGTGAAGTCATAGTACTGGACCGGCGATCCGGAGACTCCGAGATATGTCGCTCCGGTCTCTTCCCGCATGAACGGCAGGTCGTTGAACCAGTAATTGTAGCTCGTGTCCACCTTCTGGGTCTTCAGCGTGTTGAACAGCCTGTCCGTATGCCACTTCACTATTCTCTTGTACTGCATGGAGTCGGGCAGGGCGAAGGTCTCCAGAATGCGGGGCCTGGCCTCGGCTATGCTGTCGCGCACCGCCCTGATGCTGTCCTTGGCATCGAGTATGCTGTCGGCCAGATGCTGCTTGCGCTCCTGCTTCTTGTCGAAGTCATACTGCTTTCTGGCGGCCTTGTCGAGCGAGGAGTACCAGGCCAGGAACGCGGCATCGGCCCTTTTTGCCGAGTCGGCGAAATAGACGGAGTCAAGCCTGCCCATGGTGAGGGTGTCGCCCGCGGCCAGCAGCGAGTCGCGCGTCTGCACGTGGGTGAGAGAGTCATTGAGGGCTACATAGTATCTGAAGCGGAACGGGTCGGTGTATCTGAGCGAGTCGGGGGCCTTGAGCGTGTCTCTGGCCGAAATCATGGCCTCGGCATCGGAGAAGCCGTCGGACAGCGAGTCTCCCGCTTCCGCGATTCTGTCTTTTCTGAACTTGGTGAAAATCCGGGAGTTGTCATAGATGACCGTGTCCGGAGCCGCCTTCGTGTCCGTCCGGGCATATGCCGGAAACGGCCCTTTGACCGAAGCCATCGACTGCAGCGCCGCCGCCAGAACGACGACGGCCGGGAATATGTATTTCTTTATCCTGCTTTCCACAGCCTTTTGCCCGAATTATGCGAATGTACGCAAAACGCAAATGTACAGACTTTTTCGCACAGCGCAAAACGGGGACCCTGACCTGTGGCCGGACGGCTGCGATTCCGGATGCCGACGCAGGCTTGCGGGAACACTTCCGCCGCGGATAGTCGGGACCGCCTTTACGGAACCGGCCGCCTCCGGAAATCAGTTGGCCACTTCGCTGAGGAACTTGATGCGCACGAGGCGGATTTCCTCCTCCTCGCAGTCCGGGAGGGCCTTTTCGGCGTCGGCTATGGAATCCGATACGGCCTCTTCCTTAAAGTAGGTAAAGATCTCGTCCACGGTGTCCTCGTCCACTTCCTGCTCTATATAATAGTTGATGTCCAGCTTCGTGCCGGACTCCACTATGCTCTCCACAGCGGTGAGCAGGCTGTCCATGTCCAGGCCCTTCGCATCGGCGATGTCCTCGAAATCCATCTTCCGGTCTATGCACTGGATTATGAACACCTTGTATTCATATTTTGCCGGGGGAGTCTTGAGGACGAAGTCGTCCGGCCTCACTATGTCGTTCTCCTCCACATACTTCCTGATGAGGTCGAGAAATTCGGCACCGTATTTCGCAGCCTTTCCTTCGCCGACGCCCTGGCATTTCTTCTTCAGGTCTTCCGGCGTGAGAGGGTAGATTATGGACATGTCGTTGAGGGTGGGGTCCCCGAAAATCACCCACGGCTGCAGCCTGAGCCGCTTTGCCATGTCGGAGCGCAGGCCCTTGAGCATGGACAGAAGCTTCTCGTCGCCGCCTCCGTCGCCCCTCATTCCGGGCCCGGAATCTCTGACCTCGTCATCATCGTCCGGGCCTCCGTCGCGGAAGGTCCTGTCCTCCACCAGCAGAATCTCGTGCGGCTTCCTGAGGAACTTGTGTCCGGATTCCGTCTCTGAGATCCTGCCATAGGACTCGATGTCTTTCCTGAGGAAGCCCAGGATTATGCCCTGATGGATCACCGACCCCCAGAAGCGTCTGTCGTGCCCTGCGCCTTCGCCGAACATCTCCAGCGAGTCGTGGCGGTAGGAATTGACCAGGGCTGTGTGCCTTCCGGCTATGATGTTGGCCAGATGCTCGATTTCGAACGACTCCGGAAGCGCCTCCACAAGGCGCAGGACCAGACACATCTCCTTCTGTCCGTCAAATCTCTTTCCCGGATGAAGGCAGTTGTCGCAATTGCCGCAGCCGCAGCCAGGATAATCCTCGCCGAAATATTTGAGCAGCAGCTTTCTGCGGCATTCTCCCGATTCCGCATAGTCCATGGTCTCCTTCAGCAGCTGCCGGCCGATTTCCTGCTCGTTGCCCTTCTTGCCCATTATGAACTTCGCCAGCTTTTCGGCGTCCTTGCGGCTGTAGTAGGTTATGCATATGCCTTCCAGCCCGTCCCTGCCGGCGCGTCCGGTCTCCTGATAATAGCCGTCCAGGCTCTTGGGGATGTCATAGTGGATGACGAATCGCACGTCGGGCTTGTCTATGCCCATGCCGAAGGCTATGGTGGCGACTATCACGTCCGCATCTTCGCCCAGGAACATGTCCTGGTTGCGGCTTCTTTCCTCGGCCGCGAGGCCGGCGTGGTAGGGCACCGCCTTTATCCCGTTCAGCACCAGCAGCTCCGCGATTTCCTCCACCTTCTTGCGGCTGAGGCAATAGACTATTCCGGACTTTCCGTGCATGGAAGAGATGAACTTCACCATGTCGGCCTTGACGTTGCTCTTGTCGCGTACCTCATAATAGAGGTTGGGACGGTTGAAGGAGGCCTTGAAGACTTTGGCGCCCTCTATGGCCAGGTTCTTTATTATGTCGCTCTGGACCTTCGGGGTCGCGGTGGCGGTGAGGGCTATTATGGGCTTGCGGCCTATTTCGTCGATCAGCGGGCGGATTCTGCCGTATTCGGGACGGAAATCGTGGCCCCATTCGGATATGCAGTGGGCCTCGTCAATGGCATAGAAGGAAATGTCTATGAACCTGAAAAGGTCTATGTTTTCCTGTTTGGTGAGGGATTCGGGGGCGACATACAGCAGCTTGGTCACTCCGCTGAGCAGGTCCTCCTTTACGGTGTCGGCCTGGGCCCTGGTGAGCGAGGAGTTGAGGAAGTGCGCAATCCCCGAGTTGCCGGAAGCGAATCCTCTGATGGCGTCCACCTGATTCTTCATCAGTGCGATGAGGGGGGAAATCACTATCGCCGTGCCTTTCATGACAAGCGCCGGGAGCTGATAACACAGTGATTTTCCGCCCCCGGTCGGCATCACCACGAAAGAGTCTCCTCCGTCTGTCAGATTCCGGATAATGGCCTCCTGGTCTCCCTTGAAGGAGTCGAAGCCGAAGAACTCTTTTAGCTTGGTATGCAGGTCGGGAACGCCGTTTAATGTCATTTCGGGAACGCCGTTTAATGTTACTTGGTGGGATTTTCCTCTAATTTAGCCAAAATTTCCGTGAAACATCGGCAAAATGGGTAAAAATTGCGATATTTGCCTTCCTGAAAATATTCAAACAAAAATAAGATGAAGAAGACATTCAGATTTCTGGCAATGGCTGCAGTCCTTGTGTCTGCCGCCGCCTGCGTTTCGGGCGGAAAGACCCCCGATTCTCCTGAAGTTGCAGCCCTCAAGCCTTCCAAGGCCCTGCAGGACTCCGTAAGCTACATGCTCGGACTCAACTACGGCGTGATGCTCAAGCAGTATAACTTCGGCGAAGTGGACTATAAGCTCATGGTCGAGGGCATGAAGGATTTCGTCAATGCCAAGGGCAGCGAGAGCGATTCCAACTTCGTGAAGCAGTTCAAGATGAGCCCCGAGGACATCACCTCCGTGATAAACAAGTACCTCGCCATGAACAGCAAGTATGAGAGCGCCGTGGCCGCCGCCAAGGAGAAGGAATACTTCGAGAAGAACAAGGAGACCGAAGGCATCGTGGAGACCGGGAGCGGACTTCAGTATGTCATCTCCGAAGCCGGCAGCGCAGAGAAGCCCGGCCCCAGGGACACCGTCTATGTCCACTACACCGGAACCCTTCTTGACGGAACCGTGTTCGACGAGGTCAAGCCCGAGGCTGAGTCCGCAATGCTGACCCTCAACAGGGTCATCCCCGCATGGACCGAGGGTATCCAGCTGATCGGCGAGGGCGGAAAGATCAAGCTCTATGTCCCCGCGGCACTCGGATATGGCGAGCGCAACATGGGTGTCATCCCTGCCAACTCGACTCTTATCTTTGACGTTCAGCTTGACTCGCTCAGGCACTACATCGAGCCCTCTTCGGTGAAGTAATCCTGGCGCAGCCGGGAAGGAACGGATTCATTAGACAAAACGACCTGCCCGGACCCTCCAGTGGGACCGGGCAGTTTTCGTTCCGCTTCGGCGGGACACTGGAAAAACAATATAGGAATATGGCAAATCTGGAGGTGGAAGGCCGCCTCGTCAGGAAGCTGCCGGTGGTGTCCGGCAAATCGGCGAGAGGCCAGTGGGAGAAGCAGGAGTTCCTGCTTGAAATTCAGGAAGGGAAGTTCCCTTCCACAGTCATTTTCTCCGTGTGGGGCGAGGACAAGGTACGCGAGCTCGGAGCTTTTTCGGAAGGGGACACTCTCAGGGTTTCCTTCAACATAAGCAGCCGCGAGTATAACGGCCGCTGGTACACGGACCTGAGAGCCTGGAGAGTGGAGAACGCTGCCGGCGCTCCCGCTTCTGCCGGCGCACCCGTCAGGGCCGGCGCTCCCGCGGCTCCTCAGGAGCTT
>CAVIVH010000118.1:0-4810 GCA_963646185.1 bacterium
GTTGAAATCGCCGACCACAAAGGACTCCACCGGGCTCTCCTCCACATTGCTCATCACCATGTCCACCTGCTTGGGTCTCAGGCTTATGGAGCGCCTCATCCGGTCTTCGGTGTAGCGGACCGCCTCCCTGTAGTCACCCCGGAGCTTGGCGGCGAGGCTGGCCAGCGACAGGCTGTAGCTCTGGAAATGGCAGTTGTAGATTCTGTAGAGGGCCCCGTCCATGTCCACATCGCAGGAAATGGCCAGATTGGAACTGGCGTCAAAATCGAGCCTGGACTTAGAGACTATCGGGAAGCGGCTCAGGGTCACGTTGCCGTAACAGCCTTTGCTGGTGGGATATACGAAATATTCTATGTTGTAGCCCCGGAAACGGCGGGCGAGATAGTCGCCGGCCCTGCGGGCGTCGCTGATATAGAATTCCTGCAGGCAGACTATGTCCGGGTCCAGTTCCCTTATGAGCGCGAACACCGAATCGGCGCAGTCCTTGCGGTCCCCGACGCCCGAAGACTTCGATGCCGAAGCGAAGCGGCCCACATTGTAGGAAAGCACCTTCAGTTCCCTGCCTTCGGCGGCCTGAGCATGGGCGCTTTTCCCGAACTGGAAATAGCGGCCGGACAGCAGGAAGGCCGGCAGCAGCGCCAGGAGCGGAATCAGCACGGCCTTTGAACGCCGGGCTATCGCCCAGAGCAGGAGGAAGACGTTGAGCAGCGCCAGCGGGACGAAAAGCAGCCCGAACACGGTCATGAACCATGCGTGGGCCGGATTCACATAGAGCGAAAGATATGAGACGACCAGCAGGGCCGCGGCCACGCTCATCAGTGCGCGGGAAGTGATTCCGAAGAATCTGAGCCCGCCTTTCCGTTTCTTGTCTTTCCGGCGCTTTTTCATGCCATAGGGTTAAATCCAGCGTTCGCGCTCATAGTAGCGGCCGGTCTTCTTCCACCATTTCAGCAGCAGCCAGCCGAACAGGGCTCCGCCCAGATGTGCGAAATGGGCGACTCCGCTCGCGGTGTTGGTGAATCCGAGGACAAGCTCTATGCCCACATATATCAGCACGAACCACTTGGCTTTCATGGATATGGGAGGGAACCACAGCGTCATCACGGACTGGGGATAGAGCATCGCGAAGCCCACCATAAGTCCGAAAATCGCTCCGGAGGCTCCGAGGGTGGGCGTATGGCAGAGGGCGGCATAAGCGTTTATCGCCGATGAGCTGCCGTTGGCAAGAAGGTATTGAGCCTCAAGCCATTCCACTCCGGTGTGCAGCACCGCGGCGCCGAGTCCGGTCACGAAATAGAAGGTTATGAATTTTTTCCAGCCGAGAGAGTTCTCCACCACTGTCCCGAACATGACGAGAGCGTACATGTTGAAGAATATGTGGGCCCAGCCCCCGTGCATGAACATGTGGGTTATGGGCTGCCAGAAGTGGAAGAAGCGCGACGAGGGGTAGAACATCGCGAAGGTCCCCACCATGAAGTTCTGGTTCACAAGCGTGAACAGAAACATTATCACATTGATTGTCAGGAGTTTTTTTGTCACCTGAGGCAGACCGGACAGAAAGCCGCCGCCGTAGTTTCCATAGTATGGCATCAGAATTTTTTGTCTATATCGTCAATTTTGACCTGCAGGAGCACCCGCCGCCCGGAACCCGTGGCCATGGGGTTTTCGCAACGCAGGAGCGTCTCCACAAGCCGTCCGGCCTCGTCGGGAGAAGTGACGGTGCGGCCCGTGGCCGCACCGGTCCTGGCGAATTTGTCCGCAAGGGCCGAATCCATGGCGCCGGGGAGCATGGACTTTTCGTCGTTGAGAATCAGCAGCACGTCGGCCATGAGCGCCTCCACCTTGGCCGGGTCGCAGGAGAATCCTTCGGGGACGCCGTTCACGACTATGGTGTCGTTGCCGAAGGGCGAAATGTCGAATCCGAGGGTTCTGAGCAGTTCGGCGTGTTCGTCGAACACGACCCTGTTGTCCACTCCGACGGCGACCTGGACCGGGAAGAGGGAGGTCTGGGAGCAGTGACCGCCCGCGGAGACCGCATTCAGGAAGCGTTCATAGAATATGCGCTCGCGCGCCCTGCGGATGTTGACCACCATGAGCGAATCTCCCGTCTTGGAGAGGATGTATTTTCCGCCCAGGATGATTATGCCGCGCGGGGTCTGGAGCCTGTCATCGAAGAGCTTGCCGTAGTCGTCCCGCTTTTCGCCATATGCTCCGGGCCGGTAGCCCTGATATCCGCCGGTCTGGCTGCCTTCGCCGCTCTGACTGCCGTTCCAGTTGCCGGATTGGCCGCCGTTGCCGCCCTCCCCGAAGGCCCCGCTGTTCCAACTGCCCGGCGTAGAACCGTCCTGTCCGCCGTTCCAGCCGCCCGGGTTGCCGCCTTCAGGTCCGAAGGGGCTGGCAGGTTCGCCGTCGCCGGTCTGCTCGAAGGGGTTATAGCTGGGGTCTCCGCCCAGAGACGGAGGGATTATGTCAGGATGATACTGGTCGAACGTCTTTCCCATGACCGGCATCTCGGGAGCGCCGGCCGTGTCGAAATCGATTGCGGTGCCGAAGGAATTCCGGCCCAGAGCCTCGCGCACGCAGGCATAGACCACCTGGAACACCACCGGCTCGTCCTCAAACTTGATTTCGGTCTTGGTCGGGGATATGTTCACGTCAACGCTGTGCGGATCGGTGGTCAGGAATATGAAATAGGCCGGAACCGCACCGTCGGAGAGCAGGCCCTCATAGGCCTTCATCACCGCCTTGTGCAGGTAGGGACTGCGGAAATATCTGCCGTTGACGAAGAAGAACTGGTTGCCCAGGGTCTTTTTCGCAAGGTCCGGACGCGAGATGTAGCCTCGGACATTGACCACGGACGTGTCGGCGCTGATGTCCACCACCGAAGTGGCGGTGACGGAGCCGAGCAGGTCCTGGATTCTGTATTTCTCAGATTTGGCCTGGCGCAGCACAAAGACGTCCCTGTCGTTGTGAGTCAGGGTGAAGGCCACGTCGGGGCGGGTCAGGGCGACCCTGGTGAATTCCTCGACTATATGCCTGAACTCCACATTGTCCGACTTGAGGAACTTGCGCCTCGCGGGGATGTTGTAGAACAGGTCGCGGACCGAGAAGCTGGAGCCTTCGGGACATGAGACCGTCTCGGTGGAGAGGTGTTTCGAATCAGCAAATTCCACTTTGCAGCCTGTCTCGGCCCCTTTGGGGCGGGTCTTCAGCGAGACCTGGGCCACTGCGGCTATGGAGGCCAGGGCCTCGCCGCGGAATCCGAAGGTGAGTATGTCTCCGAGGTCTTCGGCTGTGCGCAGCTTGGAGGTGGCGTGGCGCTCGAAGCAGAGAACTGCCTCGTCGGGGGTCATGCCCGAGCCGTCGTCAATCACCTGGATGAGAGTCCGCCCGGCGTCCCTGATGATGACGGTAACCTTGGTGGCGCCTGCGTCCACCGCATTCTCCACGAGCTCTTTCACCACAGAAGAAGGCCGCTGGACGACTTCGCCCGCGGCTATCATGTTCGCCACACTGCTGGGAAGGATGCGTATGTCCATCTGATTACAGCAAGGAGTAGAATTTGGCTATCATGAACAGAATCACGACAACCAGTATCAAGCCCACTATGCCTATTACGGACTGGGCCTTGGTGGACCCTTTCCTGCGGGAATAGTTGCCGTTGCGGAAGGCGCCCTGCAGATAGGAGCCGGGGGCATAGGGTTTCTTGCCGTCCCCGTCCTTTCCGTCCATGGAACCGTCCACCTTGCCGAACATCTGCCGGCGCTCCTCTTTCTCCTTGTCGAAGTAGATGGGCTTGTAGTCGAACACTCTGTGGTCCTGTTCTCCGAACCACCCGAAATTAGGCATACTTAGAAGATGTTTAAAAAACTCTATGTTTTGTGACTCCCGTTCTCTACGGTCTATGAAACTCAAATGTACGAAGAATTTCGGTAAGATTATTAATTTTGCAGCATGAACGATTCAACTGTCGGATGTCCGTTCAGAGTCGGAAACGGATATGATGTCCATGCGCTGGGCGCTGGGCTTCAGATGTGGCTGGGCGGGGTCAGAATTGACTCCGGGACCGGATTTATCGCCCATTCGGACGGCGATGTGGCCATTCATGCGCTGTGCGACGCCATTCTGGGCGCGCTGGCTCTGGGCGACATCGGCCATTTCTTCCCGGACAGTTCCGACGAATGGAAGGGCGTGGACAGCAAGATTCTGCTCAGGAAAGTGGTGGAGATGGCGGCCGGAAAGGGCTGGAGGCCGGGTAATGCGGACATCACCATAGCCCTGCAGCGGCCCAAGGTCGGGAAATATGTTCCGCTTATGCGCGAGACTCTGGCGGAGGTGATGGGCGTGAGCACGGACTGCGTCTCGGTCAAGGCCACGACCACGGAGAAGCTGGGGTTCGTGGGCCGGGAGGAAGGCTGCGAGGTCTGGGCCACCGTCCTGATGTGCCGCGGATAGCTTTGTAGCCGGGTGCAGCGGGGCAAATGGCCGGATTCGTGGCAGAGGCATGGCCCCGCCCGGGCCCGTGGCAAAGGCAGGCCTGCCGCGGCGGGTTGATATACCCCGGTTCTGCAGGGCTATGACCAGGCGTAGCGGCGGGGCGATGTACCGTTCGGCAAGGCATATGGCCGGGTGCAGCGGGGCAAATGAGCGGACGTGGCGCAAAAAAGTTTGATAATTGTTTGCAAATCGGCAAAACTATTGTAGCTTTGCAATCCCGTTCCAAGTTTTGGAGCGACACTGAGATATGGTGTAATGGTAGCACTACAGATTCTGGCTCTGTCAGTGAGGGTTCGAATCCTTCTATCTCAAC
>CAVIVH010000119.1:0-2155 GCA_963646185.1 bacterium
CCAAGATTGACAAATGGTTCCTCTACAAGCTCGAGAGGATTCACAAGATAAGCCTGGAGCTAAAGAAGCTCAAGAGCCTCGACGAAGTGGACACCGAGATGATGAGGACGGCCAAGGCCGCCGGATTCACCGACTTCCAGATCAGCAGGGCCATAGGCCTGGAGGCGAAGCTCGGACCCGAACAGGGTCTGCTAGCGGTCCGCGCCAGAAGGAAGGAGATGGGCATAGTCCCCTGCGTGAAGCAGATCGACACCCTAGCCGCCGAGTATCCGGCCCAGACCAACTACCTGTACCTCACCTACAACGGCACGGCCCACGACATCACCTTCCACAACGACGGCAAGTCTGTGGTGGTTCTCGGCTCGGGCGCCTACAGGATTGGCTCCTCGGTGGAGTTCGACTGGTGCGGAGTGCAGGCCCTGAACACCGTCCGCAAGGCCGGCTACAGGAGCATAATGATCAACTACAACCCCGAGACGGTGTCCACCGACTATGACATGTGCGACAGGCTCTATTTCGACGAACTCACCTTCGAGAGAGTCATGGACATACTGGAGCTGGAGTCGCCCTACGGAGTGATTCTCTCCACTGGAGGCCAGATTCCGAACAACCTCGCCATGAGGCTCGATGCGCAGAAGGTCCCGATCCTGGGCACACAGGCGCGCTATATCGACAATGCCGAAGACAGGGAGAAGTTCTCGGAAATGCTGGGACGCATAGGCGTGGACCAGCCCCGCTGGAGCGCCCTCACCACTCTGGACGACATCCACAAGTTCGTGGACGAAGTGGGCTACCCGGTCCTGGTGCGGCCTTCCTATGTGCTGTCCGGCGCGGCCATGAACGTGTGCTCCAATGAGGATGAGCTGGAAAGGTTTCTGCAGATGGCGGTGAACGTCTCGCAGCAGCACCCCGTCGTGGTCTCGAAGTTCATGCAGCACAACAAGGAAATCGAGATGGACGCCGTCGCGAAGGACGGAGAGATAATCGCCTATGCGATCAGCGAGCACATCGAGTTCGCCGGCGTGCATTCGGGCGACGCCACCATCCAGTTCCCTCCACAGAAGATTTATGTGGAGACGGCCCGCAGAATCAAGAAGATTTCCCGCAAGATCGCCAAGGAGCTGCACATCAGCGGCCCGTTCAATATCCAGTATCTCGCGGAGCAGAACAACATAAAGGTGATCGAATGCAACCTGAGGGCTTCACGTTCCTTCCCCTTCGTGAGCAAGGTGCTGAAGACCAATCTCATAGATCTGGCCACCAAGATTATGCTCGGACTTCCAGTGGAGAAACCGGACCGGACCATCTTCGACCTGGACTATGTGGGCATAAAGGCCAGCCAGTTCTCGTTCAACAGGCTGCAGAACGCTGACCCTGTGCTGGGAGTGGACATGGTCTCCACCGGCGAGGTGGGCTGCCTGGGCGAGGATTCCGACGCCGCCCTCATCAAGTCCATGCTGGCTGTGGGACAGAGAATTCCCGAACACAGCGTGCTGCTCTCCACCGGAGGCCCCAAGCAGAAGGCCGACATGCTGGACGCCGCGCGCAACCTCTGCAAGCATGGATATAAGATCTATGCCACCGAGGGCACCAGCCGCTATCTGAGCGACTACGGCATCGAGAACACGACCGTCAGCTGGCCGAGCGACACCGACTCTGCCCACCCGCAGGTTCTGGACCTCATGCACGAGAGAAAGATTGACTTCGTGGTCAACATCCCGCGCGACCTCTCGTCGAGGGAGCTCACCAACGGCTACAAGGTGAGGCGCACGGCCATAGACCTGAACATTCCGCTCATCACCAACGCCCGTCTTGCCAGCAGCTTCATCAACGCTTTCTGCAAAATGTCGCCGGATGACCTGGACATCAAGAGCTGGGATGAATATTAACCTTTGAGTCATGTATTACAAGGAAGTCAAATCCCCGGCCCTGATCAAGACAGGAAGGGATATTCTGAAAAACATAGACTGGATACTGAAGGACGCCCACTTCTACTATTCCAACAAGATCCTCATCACCCAGGAGGTTCTTTTTGAGGAGTATAAGGAGCAGCTGAACGTCAACGAGTTCGCCCAGATCGAGTTCGTGAAGGGCGGCCAGACGGTGGAGGCGGTGGACCTGGCCGGCAAGATCAACGGCCTGGACGCCATCCTCT
>CAVIVH010000119.1:2165-4033 GCA_963646185.1 bacterium
CTCTTCGGCTTCGGCGGAGGCAGCGTGATTGACCTGGTGAAGTATGTGGGCACGAAGTGCGACATCCCGTTCGTCACCATCCCCACCACCCTGTCCAACGACTCGCTCTGCTCGGCCGTGGCCAGGCTCACCGCCGGCGGACGCAAGAGGAGCTACACCGTGATGTCGCCGCTGGGAATCCTGATCGATTTCGGAGTCGTGGCACGTTCCCCCAGGAAGCTCACCCTCGCGGGAGTGGCCGACGTGATTTCCAACCAGTCTGCTGTCAAGGACTGGCTTCTCGCCAACAAGAACACCGGAGAGCCAATAGTGGAGCTGGCCATGATGCTGGCGAAGTCCGCCCCCGTGGCTCTGTTCAACTATAAGGCCGAAGATGTGGAGAGCGACGCTTTCCTGTATGACCTGGCCACCGGACTCATCCTTTCGGGCATGTCCATGATCATGACCGGATCGTCCAGAGGCGCAAGCGGCTCGGAGCATCTGATAAGCCACGCCATAGACGAGTATTTCCCCGAAAAGGCCACGATTCACGGCCTGCAGGTGGGCTGGGCCCATCTGATGGTGGAGAAGTATTGCCGGAAGGACATGAAGGAGTATGAGCGGCTGAAGAAGTATTTCGACGAGATCGGCCTCACCAAGGAGATTGAGGAGAATGTCCCCTGGAAGGAGGATGAGTTCATGAGCCTGATTCCCTATGCCAAGACCATCCGCAAGCGCTACACCATCTTCGACACGATGTAGTTCCTGCACTTACATTCCTTTGGCCATAGCTTCTTCGACATCGTCGGGCTGGATCTCCAGGCGGTTCTTGCCAGTGCGGCGGGCCCCGTCGGGAGTCACGAGGACGTCGTCCTCTAGACGGATTCCGCCGAAGTCATAATATCTTTCGAGAGCGGAATAGTTCACGAAATCCTTTCCAGTGCCTTCCTTCTTCCACAGCTCTATGAGCGCCGGGATGAAATAGATTCCGGGCTCGTCGGTGATGACATTGCCCGGCACCAGCCTGCGCGCCATCCTGAGGCTGCCCAGACCGAGCTGCTCCGAACGGGTCTGGTCGGGGTCATAGCCCACAAGATCCTCTCCCAGATCCTCCATGTCATGGACATCGAGACCCATATTGTGTCCGAGTCCGTGCGGCTGGAACAGGCCGGCGATGCCGCAGGCGGTCATCTCGTCCAGGTCGCCCTTCACCAGCCCGAGAGCCGACAGCCCCTCAAGCATCTTCCTGGCTGTGGCCAGATGCACGTCCCTGTAGGCCACGCCCGGACGTATGAGCGAAAACGCCATCTCGTTGCAGTCGCACACAATCTGATAGACCTCCCTCTGGCGGGTCGTGAACCGGCCTCCGGTGGGATAGGTCCTGGTGAAGTCCGACGCATAGTGGGCGTTGTTCTCAGCGCCGGCGTCTATGACCATAAGCCTGCCGCTTTCCACAACTGCGTCATGCAGATGATTGTGCAGGGTCTCTCCGTGCTGCGTGAGGATGGTGGGGAAAGAAACGCCCCAGCCCTTGGAAAGGGTGACTCCGTCCATGCGGCCCACTATCTCCTGCTCCACGATGCCCGGCCTTATGAGGCTGCGGGCGGTGCGGTGCATCTCCTGTCCCAGAGCCCCGGCGTCGTCAATCTCATCGATTTCGCACTGCTCCTTGACAAGTCGCATGGAAATCACGGACTGCACCAGCTCCTTCGAGGCATGGAGCCCGTCCCCCGCGGCCACTTTCAGCACCACGTCATGGCCGCAGCCCAGCAGCTCCGACAGCTTAAGGGTGCCGTAGTATCTGGAAGGCGGCAGGAAATGCACACGGCGGCCGGCGGCGAGTGCCGACTTCACCGCGGCGTCAAGCGCGGAATACGGAACCGTACGGG
>CAVIVH010000119.1:4043-4765 GCA_963646185.1 bacterium
CCGTACGGGCGATTCCGGCCATTGCGGCACGGTCGGCCACAGAAGGCTGCGGGCCCATCCAGATTATGTCGTCAATCCCGAAATCGTCCGCATAGACCGTATCCTCGCCTGAGTCAAGGTCCATGACGGCCGCATAGCAGGGCTCGTCTATGCCGAAATAATAGATCCAGGAACTGTCCTGCCTCCATTTATAGCAATTGTCCCGGTACTGGGCCGGGGCCTCGACATTGCCGATGAACAGAGCTATGCCCCTCTTCCCTTCCGGGAACAATTCTTCCATTCTGGCGTGCAGCGCGTTGCGCCTGCGGATATATGTTTCTTTCGTAAACATGGCAGTTTGTGTTTGAGTCTTCCCAAATTTACAAAAAAGAAGGGGCACACGGAAAAATTCCGTGCGCCCCATGCTCAGGTATTTGAGTGTATATTACTCAGCCTTGGGAGCTTCCTCGGCCTTAGGAGCCTCAACTGCAGCCTCAGCGGACTTCTTGGAGCGGCTGCGGCGTGTGCCGGCCTTCTTCTCGGCCTTGGGAGCCGAAGCGAGAGCTGCCTCGTTGAAGTCTACGAATTCGATGAGAGCCATCTCGGAGCCGTCGCTCTGACGGAAACCGGTGTGAAGGATACGGAGATATCCGCCGGGACGGTCTGCCACCTTGGGAGCTATTGTGCGGAACAGCTCGGTGACAGCGTTCTTGTCCTTAAGATAGCTGAACACCACCCTGCGG
>CAVIVH010000120.1:0-386 GCA_963646185.1 bacterium
ATTCTGGGCGCGTCCGGCGAGAATATCTATCCTGAGGAAATCGAGCAGGTGATCAATTCCGCTGACGGTGTGAACGAGTCTCTGGTGATGGAGAGGGACGGCAAGCTGGTCGCCCTGGTGAAGTTCGATGACTCCATCCTGAACTGGAACCAGGCCGGCGAGGACAAGTTCTTCGAGACGCTGGAGGAGAAGAAGGCCGCCATTCTGGAATATGTGAACAAGCGCGTAAGCAAGCAGTCCACGGTGAAGACCGTCGAAGTCATGAAGGACCCGTTCGAGAAGACCGCGACCCACAAGATCCGCCGCTTCCGCTACAAGGACGCCCACGGCGACGATGTCTCAGTCCACCGCAAGACTGCCGAAGGCTGATGAACTGAAGCGACCGA
>CAVIVH010000120.1:484-3379 GCA_963646185.1 bacterium
CCACCGCAAGACTGCCGAAGGCTGATGAACAGAAGCGACCGATATTCACTTATCGGCCGCTTTTGTTTTATCCGGGCCCGCCAAAGCCGGTGCGAAACGGCCGGGGTGCGGAGGGGGGAGGCGTGGGCTTTAGGGATTATTGCCGAAATTGCTATCTTTGAGGTTATATGGAATTGATATATCCCCCTTATGCGGCACCGCTATATCCCCTGCCGAATGTGAATTCGTCCCCCGCGGAGGCTTCGCCCGCTGAGGAAATCCTTCCCGTCGTGGAGCCGGACGGAGTGGTCACCGGACGGATGAGACGGACCTATGCCCATGGCGGGTCCATGCTGCTCCATCCAGTGGTCCATCTCCACATAATGAACCGCTTCGGCGAAATCTACCTGCAGAAAAGATCCATGACCAAAGACTTCCTCCCCGGAATGTGGGACACCGCCGTCGGCGGCCATGTCAGCTATGGCGAAAGCGTCGCCGAGGCCCTCTACCGCGAATCCTCGGAAGAGCTGGGCTTCACCGGCTACAACCCCACTCCCATTATCTCATATGTCTTTGAAAGCGAGAGAGAAAGAGAACTCGTGTGCGTCTTCGCCTGCGTGGGCAACTTCGCCCTCAATCCCCGCAACGACGAGGTGGACGAAGGCCGCTGGTGGTCCCCGGCCGACATCCGCGCCGCAATGGGAAAAGGCATACTGACTCCCAATTTCGAGGGAGAATACAACAGAATACACAAAAAACTGGAAGCTCTTCTATGACAGTCCGGATATCCACATACATCTCCACGGCCGCCCTCACCGCGGCCCTTTCATCCGCCGAAGGCGAATATGTGACGGTGAATCTCTCCTCCTCCCGCGTCGTCCCCGGACAGGACATGGTAGCCAGGATGACCGAAGTCGCCCGCTGGAGCGGCGCCGACATGGTCTATTCCGACCATTACGACATCGTCCCGGGCGGCCCGGAACTCATCCGCCATCCGCTCATAGACTGCCAGGAAGGCGCAGTGCGAGATGACTTCGACTTCGGAGACCTGGTGCTCATAAAAACCGCATTCCTGAAGGAAAACCTTCCGCTCCTGGATCCCGGACTGAAATATTCCGCATGGTATGACCTTCGTCTCAGGATGGGAAACATAGTGAGAATCAATGAATTCCTATATTCGGGCGAACCGGCCCCCAAGGTCTCCGGCGAGCGGCAGTTCGACTATGTGAACCCGCGCAACAGAGAGGTCCAGATTGAGCTGGAAAAGGTCTTCACAGCATGGCTCAGGAGAATCGGCGCATGGCTTCCTCCCGTCACGGCAGAGCTCCCGGAACCCTCTGCGGAGTTCCCCGTCACAGCATCTGTGATAATCCCTGTGTTCAACAGGGAGCGCACCATAGGCGACGCCCTGCGCAGCGCCATGTCCCAGAAGACAGACTTTCCATATAACGTAATAGTCGTCGATAACCATTCCACCGACGGCACCCCGGCCGTAATCGGCTCCTTCCGCGACCCCCGTCTCATAAAGCTTGTCCCCGCGACCCGCGACCTCGGCATAGGCGGATGCTGGAATCTGGCGGCGGGCCATCCCTCCTGCGGAAAATACTGCGTCCAGCTCGACAGCGACGACATGTATTCCGGCGATGACACGCTTGCGAAGATAGTGGACGTGTTCCGCTCGGAACGCTGTGCCATGGTCGTCGGCTCCTATCTCATGACCGATTTCGACCTCAGGCCCATCCCCCCGGGAGTCATCGACCACGCCGAATGGACTGCGGAGAACGGACATAACAACGCATTGAGAATCAACGGTCTCGGAGCGCCCAGGGCCTTCAGGACCGACATAGTCCGCAGCATAGGCTTCCCGAACGTCAGCTATGGCGAGGACTATGCCATGGGCCTGCGCATAGGCCGCGAATACAGAATCGCCCGCGTGTGGGAGCCCATATACTGCTGCAGGCGCTGGGGCGGCAATTCGGATTCCAATCTGAGCGTGGAAAAGGCCGGAGCCAACAACCTCTATAAAGACAGAATCAGAACCTGGGAGCTGCAGGCCCGCAGAAGGGGAGTGTCGGGGAAATGAAAGAGAACGCGCTCATCCATAAGTTCGTCCGGGACCAGCTCTCGCAGTGGCCCCTCGCCGCGGCCAACTTCAGAGCCCTGAAGGATGTGGAGACCCGCGAGGCGGAGGTGAACGGCCTCAGGGTCATAATGCAGCACAATCCCAGCCGAAGCCGCTCCACCCTCGCCAAGACCGACAAGGCCTCGGTGGAGGCGCGTCCGTGCTTCCTCTGCAGGGAAAACCGCCCTCCGGAGCAGCGCTTCTTGCCATTCGAGGGCAGAAAGGGCCGTAAATATGAGATACTGCTCAATCCCTATCCCATATTTCCCGCGCATCTGGTCATCGCTTCCGCCGGCCATGAGCCCCAGACCATACGGAACCGCTATGTGGACATGCTCGACCTGGCGCACCACTTCACGGACTTCACCTTCTTCTACAACGGCCCCCGCTGCGGAGCCTCGGCTCCCGACCATCTTCATTTCCAGGGCGCGCCCCGCGGTCTCATGCCGCTGGAGCGGGAGGCTGACCGGCTGCTAGATTCCATAGAGGCGTCATATGACTTCACCGGAGTCCCATATGGCGAGGAAGAGGCCGGAGCGAACCCCGACGGGCTGGAATACCTCACCTCCGTGCAGGAGGCCCAGGTCTGGCACTACAAGAAATTCACCCGCGGAGTCTTCCTGCTCCGCGCGCGCACCTCGAAGTCCATGGCCAAGCTCTTTTACCGGCTTCTGGACTGCGTTCCCGTCCCGGAAGGGGAGACCGAACCCATGTTCAACCTCCGGACCTGGTACAAATGCCGGGTGTCGGGTTCCGAACGCCCTCGCAGCAATACCCATGGCCTTGCGCCCTTC
>CAVIVH010000120.1:3389-4725 GCA_963646185.1 bacterium
GTCACCCTCAGAGCCGCACACCGGCCGTCGCTCTATTTCGCCGAAGATCCGGAGCGGATTGCCATAAGCCCGGGATGCGCGGACATGGCCGGACTGGTGATAGTGCCCCGCGGCGAAGACTTCGCCGGGCTGGACCCGGCCCTTCTCGGACGGATCTTCTCCGAAGTCTCGCCCGACAGGGAGGCCGAAGAGGCAGTGGTCCGCAGGCTCACCAGGCGTCAGAAGACCGTGAGCGTGGGAATCATGTCCGCCGCCGAGATTTCGTTCGAGATAATTTCCGACGGCGCCGGACGCCGCAAGGTGTCCTACAGCGGCGGGAAGATATCATATAACGGCGACCTTTTCGACGAACTTTATTTCGACGCCCCCACGCCCTCGTCCCTCTTCGCCGAGCCCTCATTCATCCTCTATGACATGCCCATAGGCATAGGCTTCCACTGGGAGCGCCGGCTGAACCGGAAATTCGCCGGGGCGCTGCGCTTCATTGTGGGCGACGGCAAAGTCATAGCCGTCAACGAGATAGGCGTGGAGGACTACCTTCTGAGCGTAATATCTTCCGAGATGAGAAAAGACGCGCCGCCGGAATTTCTCAAGGCCCATGCGGTGATTTCCCGCTCATGGCTGCTGTCCATGATTGAGGCCCGCGGGAAGTCGCCTGCTCCGGAACTGCCACCCATGAGCCTACAGGACGTCGTCACCGGCCTGGACGGCCGGATGTACGGAAAAAAGCGGACGGACGGAGACGAATATGTGAGGTGGTTCGACAGAAGCGACCACAGGCTCTTCGACGTATGCGCCGACGACCATTGCCAGAGATATCAGGGCCTTGAGGGCGAGACGCCAGCCAATGTCCGCGACGCGATAGATGCCACCTGGGGGCTGGTCCTGCGCTATGGCGACGAGCTCTGCGATGCGCGCTTCTCCAAATGCTGCGGCGGCAGGACTGAATTTTTCAGCACCTGCTGGGAAGACAGGGACTATCCCTATCTGAGCTCCTTCCCCGACACTCCGGCGGAAGGCGGAGAGCCTTTCTGCGCATCTCCCGACAGGCGGCTGCTGGCTCTGGTGCTGAATGATTACGACCTCGAGACGGCCGATTTCTACAGCTGGAAGACCGAATATTCCAGGGAAGGTCTCGGGAAGCTCATCCGCGGGCGCTCCGGTTTCGATTTCGGCGACATTCTCGACCTGGTCCCTCTCGACCGGGGCCCTTCCGGCAGGATATGGCGCCTCAGAATAGTGGGGTCGAAACAGACGATGGTCATAGGCAAGGAGCTGATAATAAGGAAATTCCTCTCCACGAGCCATCTGAAGAGCTCCGCCTTCGACCTGCACT
>CAVIVH010000121.1:0-4715 GCA_963646185.1 bacterium
CAGCAGTACAGGGCCATAACCAACAAGCTGAAAGCCACCCAGAAAGACAGGGAAAAGCTCACGGCCGAGTTTATCGAGCCCCTGAAGAAGGACCTCGACGGGGCCGGCATCCGCTATAAGCTGAAGATCAGGACCAAGTCGGCATATTCCATCTACAAGAAGATGAAGGCGCAGAAGGTGCCCTTCGAGGGGGTCTATGACGTCTTCGCCATCCGCTTCATAATCGACTGCGACGGAGACGACCACGAGCTGGAGAAAGACCTCTGCTGGAAGGTATATTCCCATGTGACAAAAGAATACGAGCCCGACACCTCGAGGCTCCGCGACTGGATTACCAACCCCAAGCCCAACGGCTACGAGTCTCTGCACATCACGGTCAAGAACAGGGACAACGCCTATGTGGAGGTCCAGATAAGGACGGCCAGGATGGACGCGGAGGCCGAAAGCGGCAGCGCCGCGCACTGGTCCTACAAAGGGATAAAGCACGAGGCCACGCTGGACAGATGGCTCACATCGGTGAGATATGAGCTGGAGCACCCCATGTCCATAGGCCCCGATGACGTGCCGCAGCCGCCGGACAAGGAGATTTTCGTCTTCACCCCGAGCAGCGAACTGAGGATACTCCCCAGCGGGGCGTCGATTCTGGACTTCGCCTTCAACATCCACTCCGGATTGGGCATAAGGTGCACCGGCGGCCGCGTGAACGGCAAGGCGGTCTCCATCAAGGAGAAGCTCAAGACGGGAGACGTCGTGGAGATAATGAGCGGCAAGAACCAGAAGCCCTCGGCCGACTGGCTGAACTATGTGGTCACCTCCAAGGCCAGGAGCAAGATCCGCCAGGCGCTGCAGGACGAGCAGTACAAGAAAGCCGCCGAAGGCCGCGAGATTCTCGAGCGCAGGCTCAAGAACTGGAAGCTGGAGTTCCCGGACTGGATGTTGGTGGAGCTGATGAAGAAGCTGCGCTACACCACGATGCACGCCTTCTATGCCGCCATCGCGGAGGAAGAGGTGGACGTGAACACGGTGAAGAACTACATCCTGGAGCACGACGCCATGGTGGCCGAAGCCGCGGAGGCGGCCAAGGAGAAGGAAGCCGCCAAGGACAGGACGAGCATAAAGTCCGACTCGGGCGACGACATCCTGGTCATCAACGCGAAAGACCTCAAGGGCCTGGACTACAAGATGTCCAAGTGCTGCAACCCGGTGTTCGGAGACGATGTGTTCGGCTTCGTCACCAGGGACAGCGGCATCAAGATCCACAGGATTTCGTGCCCGAACGCAGCCAGGCTCATAGACAAATATCCCTACCGCATCCAGAAGGTCAGATGGGCCAGCAATCCCTCCACCGGCACCTTCCAGGTGGCGCTGAGGATAGTTTCGGAAATGGAGTCGCCGGTGATAAACCGGATAATGGAGGTGGTGAGCAACTTCAGGGCCTCGCTCCGCTCGTTCACCTTCAACGAGAACCAGCGCAACGGCACCTATGAAATCTCCATCAAGGTCTATGTAGCCTCGAACATGGAGCTGGACAAGGTGGTCTCCCAGCTGAAGATAATCAAGGGAGTGCTGAAAGTCAGCAGGTTATAGCCTCATTTCGAATACCTGGCCGTGAGGGCCT
This sequence comes from bacterium, assembly GCA_963646185.1. Lineage (GTDB taxonomy): Bacteria > Bacteroidota > Bacteroidia > Bacteroidales > UBA932 > Cryptobacteroides. Next base: position 1,619 of record CAVIVH010000121.1, read on the forward strand.
TCCTGTAGGCCGCGGCGTTGCGCAGATGTTCGGAATAGCTTGCGGCAAACAGATGCGTGCCGTCCATGGCGGGGCTGGCGCAGAAATACAGATATTTGTGAGTGTCCGGATTGAGGACGGCCTTCAGGGCCGCTCTCGAAGGGACACAGATGGGGCCGGGCGGAAGTCCGGCATATCTGTATGTGTTATAGGGCGAATCAGTCTCCAGATGCTGTTTCAGTATGCGGTGCGGCTCATAGTCGAAGCAGAAGGCCACGGTGGGGTCCGCCTGCAGCTTCATACCCATGCGGAGGCGGTTCAGATACACCCCGGCGACCGAAGGCATCTCCTTCTCATAGTTGGTCTCGCCGTTGACTATCGAAGCCAGCACGGACACTTCCTCCCGCGACAGGCCCAGAGCCGCCGCCTTTTTCAGATTGTCCCCGTTCCAGAACGAGTCATAAGCCTCTTTCTGTCTGGAGAGAATCTTCTCCATGGAATCGGTCCAGTAAACCTCATAGGTGTCCGGCATTATCAGCGAGAACATGTTCCGGGGAGTGAATCCGAAAGACGCCAGCAGGGCCGAATCTGCCAGCGCGGAGGCGGCGGCAGCTGAATCCAGCATCATCTGACGGCCTATCTTGCGGGCTATCGAGGCGCGTGAGCGCATGGTGCCGGAAAGCACCAGCTTCACCGGCGACTGCCACCCGGCGGAGAACATCCGCGCCACATATTTGCTACTGTTGGACGCGTTCACGGTGTAATGGCCGGGAGCGACAGAGTCCACGGCCGAGAAGCATCTGGCCAGGCTGCGGGGGCGTTTCACCCCGCATTTTTCAGAGACTTCCGCCAGGACTTCCTCCGCGGAGGTGCCGGGGCGCACATAGAACTCGGCCGTCTTGCCAAAGTTCGCCCCGCGGCGGTCGAACCATGCGTTATACAGCGTCAGCCCGCCGGCGGCAATCGCGGCCAGGACTATGGCCGCGGCTATCGGTTTCCAGTTTTTCATCGCCTGCTATCTGAGAAGGATTTCGTCGTCCTGTCCGAGAACATAGTCCGAAGACAGAGAATTGCGCTCCGCAAGGTCCGAAAGCCGGACGGCGAACCTCTGGGACAGTTCCCTGAGACTCTCCCCCCCCTCGTCGGATATGTACTTGTCCAGTCCGCGGGCGGCCTGCCTCTTCTTGCTCTGGAGATAGACTATGTCGCCGGGCCTGGGCTGCTGACCGGAACGCATGTCGTTGAAGCGGCGCAGCTCCTTGGGGAACAGATTGTTAGACTTGGCTATGGACTCTATGGTCTCGCCCTCGGCGGCATAGATGAACGGCACTCCGTTCAGGGAATACATCTTGCGGCTGAGAGAGAAGGTGAAGGACTCCGAGCCGTCCAGCTTCACCGGTTCCTCGAGGGAAAGCGGCGATTCCGGGATGGCCGTATAGACCTCCATGGCGGCGTTCCCGCTGCCGGAGGATTTTTCGCCTGCGGCCTTCCTGTGAGACTTCTTCGTGGCGGCCTTCTTTGCTGAAGCCTCTTTTGCGGCAGTCTCTTTCGCGGCGGCCCTGGCGGCGTTCTTTTCCGCCCTGGTCATCTTCTCCTCCTTTTTGCCGGCCTGAGAGACCTGTCCTGCGGCGCCCGCAGCCACGGTTTCATCCCCGCCGCGGGACGATACCCCGGCCATCTTCGCAGCCTGGGCCGCAGTCATCTTGTCGAAACGGGCCAGGTTATATTCTTCTATAAGCTTTATGAGCTTCGAGGGATAGGCTCCGTCGGTGGCATAGCCCGCCTTCTTCAGGCCATAGGCCCATGATTTATAGTCAGTTGTCTTATAGTCAAACAGGAATTTGTAGCGGTCGCGGTAGCGGAGGAAGTCGGAATGGTCGCGGAACGACTCCTCGGCGCTGTCATATTTTCTGAAACACTCGCCGTGGGTCTCGTCATCGGCATACTGTTTCTTGCCCTTCCAGTCGTGGCACTTTATGCCGAAGTGGTTGTTGCCCTCGGCGGCAAGCGCGGACTGGCCATACCTGGACTCCAGCAGACCCTGGGCAAGGGTTATGCTGGCCGGAACTCCGGTCCTGTACATCTCGCTCACGGCGGTGGCCGCATATTTTTCTATATACCGCTCCTGGGCGCTCTGGGCCGAGGCGCAGACTGCGGAAAGGGCGGCCATAAGCACGGCGGCCGCACGGAGAAAGGCTTTCATGACTATAGAGCTTTTTTGTCCGGTATGTCAAAGACGTCGCCGTCGCCGGCCGCGAAGCTCATCGGAAAGATGGCCCTGGCCTCGGCCTCATAGAGTTCCGGACGCCGGCAGCGCGACGAGTAATGGGCGATCACAAGCTTCCCCGCCCCGGCCTCGGCGGCACATCTTGCAGCATCGGCGGCGGTGGAATGGAAGCGCTGGACGGCCTGGTCGTTCAGGGCAGTGAGATAGGTAGCCTCGTGATAGAGCAGGTCCACGCCCTTCACCCATTGCGGCAGCTCCGGGAATGGGGCGGTGTCGCTGGCATAGGCATAGCTTCTGGGGACGAACGGGACATAGGCCGCCTCGGAATTGGGGATGACAAGCGGTTCGGAGGTCCCGGAATTGCGGACATAGCCGTTCATGAAACCGGCCCCGCTGTCTTCTCCGGCGGGACGCACGATGTCCCCGCCCCTTTTCAGCATGCCTATCTCGGCGAGAGTGAAGCCATATTTCTCTATGGCCTCCTTTCTCACATTGAGCGGCGGAGTCTTCTCCCTAAACAGATAGCCATAGGTCTCTATCTTGTGGTTCAGGGGAAAAGCCAGAATCTCGAAGGTCTTGGCCTCATATATCACCTGAGGTTCCCTGACATGCACCTGATTGAATCTCAGCTCGAAAGGCAGCCCGCCTCCGAAAAATGACAGGAAAAACTTCAGCACAGGGGCGAGATTGGCCGGACCATAGATGTTCAGCGGCACGCTCCTCCCCTTCATGGCCATCGTGGAGAACAGGCCGAAGAGCCCGAACACATGGTCGCCATGGACATGAGAGATAAAGACCGAATCAATCTTCATCGGGGATATGCGGAGCTTTATCAGCTGGTGCTGGACTCCTTCCCCTCCGTCAATCAGAAACAAACGCCCATGTACATCA
>CAVIVH010000122.1:0-4617 GCA_963646185.1 bacterium
AGTCGTCGGTGTTGGCGCAGAGGACCAGGCCATACTGGGTGCGGCCGCCCATCGACTGGGCATAGACATAATAGCAGGGCTTGGCGTCGCGCACCAGCCAGCCTTTCTTCTGCCATTCCCCGAAATTCTTCACAGCCTCGTCATAGACCTTCTGGTCATGGTCGGGCAGAATGGGGTCGAAGTCGATTTCCGGCTTTGTGATGTGCAGCAGCGACTTCTCGCCGGCCATCTGTTTCGCCTCTTCGGAATTGAGGACGTCATACGGCGGGGCCGCGACTTCCTCCACTATGTTTTTCGGCGGCCTCAGGGCCGCGAACGGTCTTACTTTTACCATGAATATGATGTCATTTGAACGCGGCGGGTCCTCTCCGCGGGGGAAAAGACGCCGCCGTGCGGCATTCTACTTGTTGACCTGGAAACGGGTGTTGCCTGTGGCGAAATAGTCCACGATCTGCCTTGCGGCGGCAAGACCGGCATTCAGGTTGGCTTCGGCGGTCTGCGCTCCCATCTTCTTGGGGGTGGCGAAGATCCTGGTGCCGAACTTCTCTTTCAGGGCGGCATAGTTGTCGGGGGCCACGTCGGTGATGTATTTCAGGTCCGGCCTGTCCTCGAGAGCCTTCTCCAGCCCGGCCTCGTCCACAACCTCCTTGCGGGCGGTGTTCACAAGACATGCGCCCTTGGGCATCCTGGTCACGAGGTCATAGTTGATGGACCCGACAGTCTCGGGAGTGGCGGGGATGTGCACGGAGATGAAGTCGCAGCTGGAATAGAGTTCCTCCGTAGTGGAGGCGGGTACTGCGCCATAGTCCTTAATCTTTTCGGCAGGAATATACGGGTCTATGGCCATGACGCTCATTCCCAGAGCCTTGGCCTTTTCGCCCACGAGCCTTCCCACATTGCCGAAGGCCTGCACTCCGAGCCTCTTGCCCATGATTTCGGAACCGGTGGCGGGGGTGAACTGTCCGCGGCTCATATAGATCATCATGGCTATGGCCAGCTCGGCCACGGCGTTGGAGTTCTGTCCGGGGGTGTTCATCACCACGATCTTGCGGGCCGATGCGGCGGCCAGGTCTATATTGTCGAATCCCGCTCCCGCGCGGACCACGATCTTGAGATTTTTAGCGGCGTCGATCACTTCGGGGGTGACCTTGTCCGAACGGACTATCAGGGCGTCGGCGTCGGCCACGGCTTTCAGAAGCTCGGCGGCCTCGGCATATTTTTCAAGCTTCACGAATTCATGTCCGGCCTTCTCCACAATTTCCTGTATGCCGGCCACGGCGGCTGCCGAGAAGGGCTTCTGGGTGGCTAAAAGTACTTTCATGATTTTATTTCTTCAGTTTTTCAAACTCCTGCATGCAGTCCACGAGAGCCTGGACATCTTCCACGGTGCAGGCATTGTAGCACGATGCCCTGAATCCGCCCACGCTGCGGTGGCCCTTGAGTCCGACCATGCCTTTCTCCTTGGTGAAGGCGAGGAATTCGGCCTCGAGGTCCTCATAGCCCTTGGCCATGACGAAGCAGATGTTCATGATGGAGCGGTCCTCCTTCTCGGCGGTGCCCACGAAGAGAGGGTTGCGGTCAATCTCGTCATAGAGGAGCTTGGCCTTCTTGAGGTTGATCTCGTGGATGGCGGGCACTCCGCCTATGCTCTTGAGCCACTTCAGGGTCTCGGTCATCACATAGATGGCGAGCACGGGAGGGGTGTTGAACATGGAGCCCTTGTCGATGTGGGTGCGGTAGTCGAGCATCGTGGGGATGTAGCGGCTGACCTTGCCCAGGGAGTCTTTCTTTATGATGGCGAAGATGACGCCTGCGGGACCCACGTTCTTCTGGGCTCCGCCATAGATCATCTCATATTTGGAGACGTCCACGGGACGGCTCATGATGTCGGAGGACATATCGGCGATCAGCGGGCAGGGGCAGTCGATGTCGGTCTTGATTTCGGTGCCGTAGATCGTGTTGTTGGTGGTGATGTGGAGATAATCCAGGTCGGCGGGGATGTCGAATCCCTTGGGGATATAGGTGTAGTTCTTGTCCTTGGAGCATGCGATGGCATAGGCATCGCCGATGCCCTGGGCCTCCTTGAGGGCCTTGTGTGCCCATGTGCCGGTGTCAAGATAGGCGGCTTTCTTCTCAAGATAGTTCATGGCCACATAGAGGAACTGGAGGCTGGCGCCGCCGCCCAGGAACACGACCTCATGCGTGTCGGGGATGTTCAGAAGCTCTTTCCAGAGGGCACGACACTCGTCCATGGTCGCCTCCCACTCCTTTGTCCTGTGGGAGATGGACATTACGGACACTCCTGTGCCCTTGAAGTCCCTCAGGGCCTCGATTGTCTTGTCGATGACCACCTGCGGCAGTATGCAGGGGCCCGCGTTGAAAACGTGAAGTTTGCTCATGGTGTTATTATTTTAGTGGTTTTATTCTCTTCCGGACCTGCAACGGTCCGGACGCTGCGGCCGCCGGTTTTATCGTTTCGGCCACCGGGGTTTAAAGGTAAGAATTATTTCGAAAGATTCTCCTTTCGCGCGACAACTTTTGAGGTCTCCGCGTTTTTTCGGAGGCCTTCCGGATTTGGCACAGATTTGGATATTGTCCAAAGCATCTTAAACATAAGCTAATTATATAAACAGAAACAAAGAAAAGCGGCCGGTCGCGATGATTCGCCGCTTTTTTTTGTGTCCGACGGTCCCGTTCGGGCCAAGTTTTTTATGATTTGTTGAGAAAATTCGCAAACTTTGAGACTGGTTCGGACTCCGGAGCCGTCTCCCGGTGCCGGTCCGCCCCGCAAGGACACTGAATCTAACTACAAACAACTATGAGAAAATTTATTCTGATGGCGGCTGTTTCTTTTGCGTGCACCGTCTCGGCATATGCCGGGAACGTCACGGTGAAATCATTCCGTTACGCCGGTCCCTGGCCGGTCAAGGCTCCGTTCATGACGGACGATGTGGACGTGAACTCCAAGCCCTATGACATCACCTCCCTGCTGGACACTCCCGTGTCGGCATCTTCCCTCAAGGGCGCCGAGACCCTTTCAGGAGAGTCTCTTCCCGCCTATAAGGACGGCCCGGCAGTCAATCTGGCCGGCTTCTCGCTGAGAAACACCGGCTACACCGAGGCCACCGTCAAGGTCGAAGGACCTTCCGAATATAAGGTCTATATGGACGGCAGGCCCGTGGACGGCAAGCTGAAACTCAGCCCCGACACCCATGAGTTCGTCGTCAAGTATCTGACCCGCGGCGAGTCCCCGAAGCTTTCGGTGTCGGTCGAGACCGAGGGCGAGAACAAGCTCACCGCAGTCGGGGACGGAAAGCATCTCTATGGAATAAAGGACGTCCTGCTGGGCACCAGATATTCCGGCATCGAGGTGTCCCCGAACGGAAAATACATGATTGTCTCCTATACGACGACCTATGAGGGAGGTTCCTCTTCCCGCAGCTCCAAGATAATGGAAACCGCCACCGGAAAGGTGGTGTCCGAGACCTCCGGGGGCATATCCTGGATGCCTGTCTCCAATAAGTATTATTACACCGAGAAGAGCGCCGGCGCCCTCAACCTGGTGGCCGTCGATCCCGCCACAGGAGCCCGTGAGGTTCTCGCCGAGGGCATTCCCGACGGCTGGTTCTCGATAGCACCCTCCGAGGACTATCTCGTCTATACCCTTTCTCAGGAAGGTCCCGCCGAGAAGGAGGAAATCTATGAGATTCTTACTCCCGACGACCGTCAGCCCGGTTGGCGCAGCCGCTCCTACCCGGCAAAATATAACCTCGGCGACGGCAGCATGCAGCGCCTGGTCTATGGCTATCACAACGCCTATCTCTCCGACATCTCCGCCGACGGAAAGAAGGCTCTCCTGCAGGTGAGCCGCGCGCGCCTGACCAAGCGCCCCACCACCCTGTCATATCTCTATCTGCTTGACATGGAGACGCTTCAGGCCGAGACTCTCGTGGACGGCGACGGATTCATGGGCTCTGCACAGTTCTCGCCCGATGCGAAGGAAGTGCTCCTGAGCGGCTCTCCCGAGGCTTTCGACAGAATCGGCATGAACGTGGACCCGGGCCAGACCCCGAGCCTCACCGACCAGCAGCTCTATATCATGGACCTGGCTTCGAAGAAGATCCGTCCCATGACCAAGGACTTCGACCCCAACGTGAAGGACGCCAGCTGGAACAAGTATGACGGCAAGGTGTATTTCACCGCCGAGAATCTCGACTATTACAGCCTCTACCGCATGGATCCCAAGAGCGGCAAGATCGAGCAGCTCAAGACTTCCGAGGACCTCGTGAACGGCCTTTCGGTGGCATCGGCCGCTCCCGTGCTCGCATATTACGGCCAGGGCGCGATGAATTCCGACAGGCTCTACACCATGGACACCAAGTCCGTGAAGTCCACCCTGCGCGAGGACCTCAGCGCCGACATTCTCAAGGACGTCGTGCTGGGCGAGTGCCATGAGTGGAATTTCACCAACTCCAAAGGCGAGACCGTCTATGGCCGCTATTATCTGCCTCCATATTTCGACCCTTCGAAGAAGTATCCCATGATCGTGAACTATTACGGAGGCTGCAGTCCCACCAGCCGCAACTTCGAGGCCCGCTATCCTCATCACGCCTATGC
>CAVIVH010000123.1:0-4523 GCA_963646185.1 bacterium
TGTCTGAGCAAGAATATAAAAATGGTTTTAGAAAATGGGGGGGGCGTGACGACTAACAGATATTCCAAGCTGATAAACTGGAAAATTCTCGCCGTGGACATCATCGTGATGGAAGCGGTTTTCTGGCTTCTCTTTTTCCTTCGTGAAGTGGTGGGAAAGGGCACCTGGACCCCTGCCCCGGTGCTTCTGTGTCTCATCCTCGCCGTGACCCTGCTCTTCGCAATTCTCGCCGGCAACATGGTCTTCCTCATGAGAGGAGTGGGACCGGAGACGGTCCTGGCCAACGTGTTCAAGATTAACGTGAGGTTCGTGGCCTATTCCGTGCTCGTGCTTGTTCTGATCCGCTTCGATCTGGATTCGCCGCGCTGGCTGCTCATTTTCTATTTCACGGTATTCCTCGTGATAGCCGCCATCCATCTGCTCGCCAGGCGTCTGGTGGTCTCGAAGCGCTCCCGTTCCAAGGCCTTTGAAGTGGTGATGGTGGGTGTGACCGACAGCATAAAGGAACTCTCGGCCTATCTGGACTCCAACATATCAATGGGCACCAGGGTGGCCGGATATTTCAGCAATGATGAAGATCCCGAACTTTCAGAACATATCCCTTATCTCGGAACTCTGAGCAGCTGCATCGGATATCTCGATGCCCACAAGCCGTCCCAGGTCTTCTGCGCGCTTCCGGCCGCGGAGTCTGTCGCCATCGACGTCATGAAGTGGTGCAGGTCCCATGTGGTGCTGTTCTCCGGAGTGCCCGATATGATGCGCAGTCTCAGCCGCGGTCTGCAGCTTCAGAACATAGGCGGCGTCTACACCATGTCATTCATAAACGCCCCCCTGTCCGACCCTGTCAACCGAGTGGCCAAGAGGACTTTTGACATCGTGGCTTCGGGCCTTTTCCTGTGCACGCTGTTCCCGTTCATCTTTGTTTTCGTGGCCATAGGCACGAAGATTTCGTCTCCGGGCCCCATCTTCTTCAGGCAGAAGAGGACCGGCCTCAAGGGTGAGGATTTCGAGTGCCTAAAGTTCCGAAGCATGAGGGTCAACGCCCAGGCGGACACCCTTCAGGCCACCGAGCACGATCCCCGGAAAACGAAATTCGGCGACTTCATCCGCAAGACCTCGCTGGACGAGTTCCCGCAGTTCATCAATGTGTTCAAGGGCGACATGTCCATAGTCGGCCCCCGTCCGCATATGCTTGCGCACACCGAGGAGTATTCGGCGCTGATTGACAAGTATATGATGAGGCATTTCGTGAAGCCGGGCATCACCGGCTGGGCCCAGGTGTCGGGCTGCCGCGGAGAGACCAAGACTCTCGGCGAGATGGAGGCCAGGGTGAAGGCGGATGTCTGGTATATCGAGAACTGGTCGTTCTGGCTGGACATCGTCATTATCCTCAAGACTTTTGTCCAGGTCTTCCTCAAAGGCGACAAGCAGGCTTATTAGAAATACTTCTTCTCTTCGTGATAGAGGGCGATAAAGATGAATAGCAGAATCGTGAATGCCCACAGCGAAGAGCCCCCGTAGCTCATGAACGGCAGCGGAATACCAATCACAGGCATAAGACCTATGGTCATGCCTACGTTTATGAACAGATGCATGAATATGCAGCCGGCCACGCAATAGCCATAGATCCGGCTGAAACGCCCCCTGCACGACTCCGCATCCCTGACCAGCCGCCAGATCATCCCCACATAAAGCAGAATCACCACCAGGCAGCCCGCAAAGCCCCATTCTTCGCCCACAGTGCAGAAAATGAAGTCCGTGCTCTGCTCCGGCACGAAGCCGAAGGTGGTCTGGGTCCCGTTCAGGAAACCCTTTCCGAACAGTCCGCCCGAGCCTATCGCGATCATGGACTGATGCACATTGTAGCCCACTCCCGACAGGTCCTCCTTCATCCCCAGCAGCACCTCGATTCTCTTGCGCTGATGGTCCTGGAGCACATCGTTGAAAATGAAGTCGGTGGAAAACGACAGGGCCGCGCCCAACAGGAATGCGGCGACCGAAAACGCCGCGAACCCGTTCTTGGCATGGTAGCTTCTGACCAGCACCCACGGAATGGTGCAGGCGGCCAGGACGCCCAGGATATAGACCGGCTTCACGGCAATCATCCACGTCATCCTTCCGGCGGCCTTGATGGAACCGGCCACAGAGGCGTCCACGCTGTCCAGCACCGAAGCGCCCGGAGTGAAATGCTCGGTGACGGCCATCATCAGCGACGGCAGGAAGGCCAGCGCCATCACAATCAGGGCGGAGACCGTCATGGCCGGAAACACCCTTTTCGCCCTCGCGGAATTGCATACCAGCAGGACGGCCAGCAGCACGGTCATGGCCGTATAGGAAGAGCCTTTCAGGGTCAGAATGAACAGCAGTATGGCCATGCCTATGGCCACCAGCAGCCATCCGGACAGACCCTCGCGGTAGAGCATGAACACGAATCCCAGATAGACCAGCGCCGAGCCGGTCTCGCTCTCACCGAGAATCACGGCCATTGGGATGAGGATTATCGTGGACATAAGCAGAAAATCGCCCGCCCGGCTCATCTTGAAGCCGCTCCGGCTCATATAGGCCGCCAGCACCAGCGAGGTGGTGATCTTGGAGATTTCCGCCGGCTGGAACCTCACCGGGCCGAATTCAAACCACGACCTGGAGCCCTTCACGTCCACTCCCAGGAAAATCACGGCCACAAGCAGCCCCAGGGCCACCAGATACAGCGGCACCGACGCCGACTCCCAGATCCGCGGCGGAATCACGAACAGAATCAGGGCCGCTAGTCCCAGCGAAGTCATTATCCACACGAACTGCTTGCCGCTGCGCGTCCCCCAGTCCAGGATGCCTTCGGAGCCGTCGGCATGGATGGACGCATAGACGTTGAGCCAGCCGATGAAAATCAGCAGCAGGTACATCAGCACCAGCTTCCAGTCGAACGACTGACCTATGCTCCTTCCTGTGGGATTCTTGTACATCGGCTAGTCCTTTTTGACCCTTGACATGAGGTCGCCCTCCATTACTCTCTGTTCCAGCGGCTTGCGCTGCTGGCTTATCTCGCCGTTCAGGTAGCGCTCAATCATCAGCGAGGCTATGGGCGCCGCCCATGTGGCCCCGAATCCGGCGTTTTCCACATAGGCCGCCACGGCAATTTTCGGATTGTCCTTGGGCGCGAAACAGATGAACACCGAGTTGTCGGCGCCTCTGGGGTTCTGGGCCGTTCCGGTCTTCCCGCATATGTCCAGACCCGGCACCGCGGCCACGCTCGCCGTTCCTCCCGAACCCGGCCCGGCGTTCACGGCCTTCCACATGCCTCCGATCACCTTCTTGAACTGCGTCGTGTCCACCATCGTGTAGTGTCTCTCCCGGAAGCGGTCGTCTATGGTCACTTCTTCAGAGTCCTTGATGATGTGGGGAATGTAGTAGTAGCCCCTGTTGGCCACCGTGGCGCTCAGGTTGGCGATCTGCAGCGGAGTGACTCCGATTTCGCCCTGGCCTATGGACAGGGATATGACCGTGGTGAATTTCCAGCCTCCGCGTCCATAGACGCGGTCATAGTAGGAGGCGGTGGGAATGTTGCCGCCCAGCTCTGCGGGGAAGTCGCTGCCCAGTTTGTGGCCGAAGCCGAAACTGAGCACATATTCCCTCCATTTGTCGAAGGCCTCCTCGATGTCGTCATATTTCCTGCTCTCCAGGATGTTTTTCAGCACATAGCAGAAATAGCCGTTGCAGGACATCATCACGGCGTCCTCCAGCACCAGCGGCGAGCGGTGTCCGTGACATCCGAGCTTGCGTCCGCCATAGGGATAGCCGTGGTTGCAGGGATAGGCGTTTTCCGGAGTCAGGACCCCCTCCTGCAGGCCTATGAGCCCGTTCACCAGCTTGAACACCGAGCCGGGGGGATAGGAAGCCTGCACGGCGCGGTTGAACATGGGCTTATAGGGATCGCCGATTATCTCCCTGTAGTGCTTGCTTATGTCGGCCAGCATCTCCACGTCCACTCCGGGACTGGACACCAGCGACAGAATCTCTCCGGTGGACGGCTCTATGGCCACGAGGCTCCCGACCTTGTTGCGCATCAGCTCCTGGCCATATTGCTGCAGCTCGGCGTCTATGGTCGTGCACACGTTCTTGCCCGGAACGGCCTCCTTGTCGAACTCGCCGTCGGCATAGCGCGACTCTATCTGGTTGCGGGAGTTGCGCAGATAGACATGATAGCCCTTCTCTCCCTTGAGCACCGGCTCCATGGCGGCCTCGATTCCGGTCTTGCCGGCATAGTCACCGGACTGATAGTCTTCGTGCTTCTTCAGGAAGCTTGCGTCCACCTCCGAGACATATCCCAGCAGGTTGCCTCCGGCATTGAAGGGATAGTCCCTGATGCTTCTGGCCACGCCCTTGAAGCCCGGGAACTTATACTGCACCTCTGCGAACTTCATGTAGGTCTCGGACGGAATCTGCTTGAGCATGGTCATGGACTGGTAGCCGATGCGCCGGGAGTTCTTGCCATATTCGGCCATCTTGCCGCGGATGAACTCCTCGGT
>CAVIVH010000124.1:0-1664 GCA_963646185.1 bacterium
GACGACTACATGGAGGGCCGGATTAAGAAGCATGAGCTCACCCGCAAAGACAAGGAGGACGACCGCATGGTCCATGTCCGCATCCAGAGCGCCAACATAGAGCCGGTGTTCTTCGCCTATAAGGACAATGCCGAGCTGAACGCCATAGTCGCCGATGCGGCCAAGGCCGAGCCCGAATATTCGTTCATCGACGAGAATGACTTCGGCCACAAGTTCTGGCCCGTCACCGGCCAGAAGACCATAGACCGGATTACCGAAATCTTCGGCCACGACGTGGACGCTTTCTATGTCGCCGACGGACATCACCGCACAGCGGCCGCCGCGCGCGTGGGAGCCGAGAGGAAGTCGCAGAATCCCGGCCACACCGGAGAGGAGGAATACAACTATTTCATGGCCGTATGCTTCCCTGAGAGCCAGCTCAAGATTCTGGACTACAACCGCGTGGTCAAAGACCTGAACGGGCTGTCGAAGGAGGATTTCCTGAAGGCGCTCGAGACCGACTTCACGGTCAGAGAGGAGTCTTCGGAGCCCTATCATCCCGACCATCTCCACAATTTCTCGATGTATCTGGACGGAAAGTGGTATAGCCTTGAGGCCAAGGCCGGCCGCTATGACGACAAGGATCCCATCGGGGTGTTGGACGTCACGATCCTGTCCGGGCTGGTTCTGGACAAGATTCTGGGGATCAAGGACCTGAGGACCGACAAGAGGATTGACTTTGTGGGAGGTATCCGCGGGCTTGAAGAGCTTTCGCGCAGGGTGGACACCGGCGAGATGAAAGTGGCTTTCGCGCTTTATCCCGTGTCCATGGCGCAGCTCATCGCCATCGCCGACAGCGGCAACATCATGCCGCCCAAGACGACGTGGTTCGAGCCGAAGCTCCGCTCCGGCCTGGCAATCCACACATTCTAGAGAAACCCTTTTATTGTACCGGGGCGGCCGACAGTCGTGAGACTGGCGGCCGCCCCTTTTTATGGCCCGCCTATGGCTTATGGCCGTCCGGATTTGGGCATATGGCCGCTCAGGGTCGCCCCTGGATTTATGGCAGTTTATGGTTGTCAGGAGCTTTGGCCGCTCAGAGTCTGGTGGCGGCGCAGTCCTCGATATGGGACATGCGGTCCGTGAAGGATGCCTCCTCGGAAAGGCGCACGGATGTCTGCAGGGAGCAGCGCTCGCCGAAATCCTGTCCGCGCTGAGGAAGGTCCATGTCCTTGAACACCTTCATGACGGAGTTCATGGCCATATATCCGAAATCCACCCTGTAGGGGACTGTGGCCGTCTTCACCACGGTGCCGGCATTGTCGAGGGCTTCCGCGGCGGCGGTGCGGTAGGAGCGGATGAGACCCGGGATTCCGAGCTTGATGCCTCCGAAATATCTCACCACGACCACGAGCACGTCGCTGAGCTCGCGGGAGTCGATCTGCCCGAGTATCGGCCTGCCGGAAGACCCGGAGGGCTCGCCATCGTCGCTCGCGCGGTATCTGGCCCCGCCGAGCCCGAGCCTCCATGCGAAGCAGTGGTGCCGGGCGTCGTGGTATTTCTTGCGCAGGGAGTCCTGGATGGCCTTTATCTGGTCTTCGGTCTCGACAGGAAAGGCCATGGAGATAAAGCGGCTGCCTTTCTCCTTGTATAGTCCATCGCCTTCTGCGGCGACGCTTCTGTAC
>CAVIVH010000124.1:1740-4490 GCA_963646185.1 bacterium
GATTTCGTCCATTCCTGCACGGCATTCTCTCCCGCGGCACAAATATAACGCTTTCTTCTTCGTCTTTTCCCCGATTATGTGTAAGTTTGCCCTTCCTTTTCCTTCAAAGGATTCTTTACAAGAAACAGTAGCCGCAACATGATTCTAAGATACCGTATTTCCCTGCCCGGACTTAAGGGCTTCGCCAGAGTGTATGAGCTGGACTCGAAGATGACGCTCTATGAGTTCAACAACCGGATGAGGACCGATATGGAGTTCCCCCAGGACCAGCTGATCCAGTTCAAGTCTTTCGATGCCTCGGGCGCCGTGGTCGCGAGGTATGCCATGTTCGACATCGGATATGGCTCGGTGGACAATGTCACCCTGGCCGACACGGTGGAAAAAGGAATCACCACCTTCAACTATTTCTATGACGTGATGAACAGGAAATATGTGATTATCGTCTGCGAAGGTGAAGTCGAACCCAGGCCGGGCCTCAAGTATCCCGCTCTGGTGGAGGTCAAGGGCCCCAATCCCGCCGAGTTCGAGAACGGATATGTCGCCTATGAGGACCTGCCCGAGGACCAGAAGCACCCGCTGCACCACAGTGTGGAGGAGGACTGGGGTCCGGACGGCGACGATGACGGGGATCTCGACGACGATGAGGAGGATGAGGACGAGAAGGACGGGGATGACGAGGACGGCAAGGAGATTTTCGACGAAGGCGAGGGTTCGCTTTAGGCCTATGTCCGTGTCCGCATGGCCAGAAAGCTCATAATCGTTTCCGGCCCCACGGCCGTCGGGAAGACTGAATGGTGCATAGACCTTGCCCTCAGGCATTCTTCGCCCGTCATATCGTGCGATTCGCGTCAGATATATAAAGAAATGACCATAGGGACGGCAGTCCCGGATGCTTCGCAGCTTGCCGCTGTGAAGCATTATTTTATCCAGACCGGCTCTGTGCTCAGGCCTTATACGGCGGGAATGTATGAGCAGGAGGCCATAGCGCTGATAGAGAGGCTTTTTGACGAGGGGCATGAGACTCTGGTGATGGCCGGAGGGTCCGGGTTCTATGCCGAGGCCGTGTGCCGCGGGCTGGACGACCTCCCGGCGGAGGATTCTGAATTGCGCAGGTCGCTGCAGGAGAGGCTGGCGCGGGAGGGGACGGAGTCTCTGCGCATGGACCTGAAGAGGATGGATCCGGAGGCCTACCGTACCATAGACCTGGCCAATCCGCGACGCATTCTGCGGGCGGTGGAGGTGTGCCTGCTTTCGGGAAGGCCGTTTTCGTCGTTCAGGCTGGGCGAGGCGCGGAAGAGGGATTTTGAGATTGAGAAGATCTGCCTGGTCCGGCCCAGGGAGGTGCTTTATGACAGGATTAACCGGCGTGTGGAGAGGATGGTGGAAGATGGGCTGGTCGGGGAGGCGCGGAGCCTGTTTCCGATGCGTGAACTGCCGGCGCTGCAGACGGTGGGCTACCGGGAGTTTTTTGACTTGTTCGAGCATGAGGCCGGCATTCCGGACTCCGCTGACCGCAAGGAGGCCCGGCCGCAGTCGCTCGGCGAGGCGGTGACGCGGATTCAGCGCAACACCCGCCACTATGCCAAGAAGCAGATCACCTGGTGGAAGCGTGACCCCTCCGTCCGCTGGATCGAGCTGTAGTTTCTTCCGGCATCGGCCGGGGAAGTACACCTCGCGTCGTACAAAATAAGGCGGAGGCCTATGACCATGGAAGGCCCTGTAACGGCGATGCTGACTATACCAGCATCGCCGTTATGTGGTAGCCGATGAAGGCGGCAATCCAGGCGATGATGATGGTGTAGGCGCATATGGCTGTGGCCCAGTGCCATCTGCCGGTCTCGTTCTTGATGGCCACGAAGGTGGCGATGCAGGGGAAGTAGAGCAGGATGAAGATCATGTAGGCCACGGCGGCGGGGATCGGAATGCTCGAGGCCAGGGCGCGCTGCAGAGACGTGTCCGTGCTGAGCGCATCGGCATCCGGAGCCTCAGCGTCCGAAACTTCAGCGTCCGAAGTCTCAGCAGCGGATCCGACGCCATCAGCGACAATCTCGCCGTCCGTTACATCCGGAGCGGCCAAATCGCCCGGAGCAACAGCCTCGCCATCAGCAGCTCCAACGCCCGAAGCGTCAGCTCCGCCACCGGCCGGGGCGGACTCGGCATACATCACACCCAGAGTGCTGACCACCAGCTCCTTAGCCACGACGCCGGTGAGCAGTCCGATGTCCATCTTCCACGAGAAGCCCAGGGGTTCCAGGGCCGGCGAAACGGCCTTGCCGATCTGACCTATATAAGAATGCTCCTGCTGATACTCCGTACCCTTCTCCGCATTCCGCGGCAGATAGCCCAGCCCCCAGATCACTATCGAGCCGATGAGAATGGTGGTGGCCATCTTCTGCAGATACTGCCTTCCCTTCTCCCATGTGTGCCTCCATATGGCCTTGCCCGTGGGAATCCTGTAGGGCGGCAGCTCCATCACGAACGGCAGGTCATCCTCCTTCACGAAGCGGCTCAGCACCAGAGCCGAAAGAATCGCCAGCAATATGCCCAGGAAATAAATCCCGAGCAGGGCGAGCGGAGCGTGTCCCGGGAAGAAAGCCCCGGCCAGCAGCACGAAGATCGGCAGCCTTCCGGCGCAGGACATGAAGGGAATCAGGGAGATGGTTATGAAACGGCTCTTGCGCGACTCTATGGTCCTCGTGGCCATTATGGCCGGCACGTTGCAGCCGAAGCCCATGACCATGGGTATGAAA
>CAVIVH010000125.1:0-4484 GCA_963646185.1 bacterium
ATCGCCGGCCTTGTCGCCGAAGATGGCCTTGAGGAGCTTCTCTTCAGGAGAAGGATCGCTCTCGCCCTTCGGGGTGATCTTACCGATCATGATGTCGCCGGGCTCGATGTGGGCTCCGACGCGGATTATGCCGTCCTTGTCGAGGTTGCGTGTGGCGTCTTCGCTCACGTTGGGGATGTCGGAGGTGAGCTCCTCGATGCCCCTCTTGGTCTCGCGGACCTCGGTGAGGTACTCGTCCACATGGATGGAAGTGAGAACGTCCATGCGCACCATCTTCTCGGAAAGAACGATGGCATCCTCATAGTTGTAACCCTTCCAGGGCATGAAGGCCACCATCAGGTTCCTTCCCAGCGCGAGCTCGCCGCCCTGGGTCGCATATCCCTCGGTGAGTACCTGTCCGGGCTCCACCCTGTCGCCCTTGCGGACAATGGGCTTGAGAAGTATGGTAGTGCTCTGGTTGGTCCTTCTGTAGATGGGAAGACGGTAGACGGTGACTTCGGGAGCGAAGCTCACGAATCTCTCGTCGTCCGTGCGGTCATATTTCACATGGATCTCGTTTGCGTCCACATAGACCACCTCGCCCTTCCTTTCGGCGGCGACCTGAGTCCTGGAGTCTATGCAGACCCTCTCCTCCAGGCCCGTTCCCACGACAGGGGTCTCGGGGCTGAGAAGCGGCACTGCCTGACGCATCATGTTCGCGCCCATGAGGGCACGGTGTGCATCATCGTGCTCGAGGAACGGAATCAGGGATGCGGCCACGGAAGCCATCTGGTTAGGAGCAACGTCCATATAGTCGACCTGCTCCTTGGAAACCACGGGGAAGTCGGCCTCGAGGCGGCACTGGATGCGGTCTTCCTTGATGTTGCCGTTGTTGTCCATCTTCACGTTGGCGAGGGAGACATACTTGTTCTCCTCCTCCTCGGCGCTCATGAACTTCCAGCCTTCGTCGGAAAGGTCCACCTTGCCGTTCTCCACCTTGCGGTAGGGAGTCTCGATGAATCCGAGCTCGTCGATCTTCGCATAGACACACAGCGAAGAGATGAGTCCGATGTTAGGTCCTTCAGGCGACTCGATAGGGCAGAGCCTTCCGTAGTGGGTGTAATGCACGTCTCGGACTTCGAATCCGGCCCTGTCTCTCGACAGACCTCCCGGACCGAGGGCTGACAGACGCCTCTTGTGGGTGACTTCGGCCAGAGGGTTGGTCTGGTCCATGAACTGCGAGAGCTGGCTGGTTCCGAAGAACGAGTTGATGACCGAAGACAGGGTCTTCGAGTTGATCAGGTCTATGGGGTTGAACTGTTCGCTGTCGCGGACGTTCATCCTCTCGCGGATGGTCCTCGCCATCCTGGAGAGTCCCACGCTGAACTGGTTGGCCAGCTGCTCACCCACGGTCCTCACGCGTCTGTTGCTCAGGTGGTCGATATCATCGACCGCTGCCTTGGAGTTGATCAGACGGATGAGATATTTGATGATTTCGTTGATGTCTTCTTTTGTGAGCACGCGCACCGAAGGGTCCGTGCCCAGACCGAGCTTCTTGTTGAGCCTGTAGCGGCCCACGATGCCCAGGTCATATCTCTTTTCGGAGAAGAAGAGCTTGTCGATGACATCCCTTGCGGTGGCCTCATCCGGCGGTTCCGAATTGCGGAGCTGCTTGTAGATGTAGTTGACGGCTTCTATCTCCGTATTGGTCGGGTCTTTCTGCAGAGTGTTGAAGATGATGATGTACTCGTTGTCATTGGCCTCGTCCTTCTGGAGGAGGATGGTCTTCACGTCTGCATCGGCGAGTTTCTGGAGGGTCTCGTCATTGATCTCGTCGCCGCGCTCCATCACGGTGGTGGTGCGCTCGATGGGAATCACCTCTCCGGTGTCCTCGTCCACGAAATCCTCGTTCCAGGTCTTCAGGACCTTGGCGGCGAGCTTCCTGCCCTTGTTCGCCTCGAGGTTTTCAGGTGTTGCCTCGACTTCCTCGGCGAGTCCGAAGATGTCGATTATGTCTTTGTCGGAGTCATAGCCTATCGCTCTGAGCAGAGTCGTGACCGGAAGCTTCTTCTTGCGGTCGATATAGGCATACATGACATTGTTGATGTCCGTGGCGAACTCTATCCACGAGCCCTTGAACGGGATTATGCGGGCAGAATAGAGCTTGGTGCCGTTGGCATGCATGCTCTGGTCGAAGAACACGCCCGGCGAACGGTGCAGCTGGGACACTATGATTCTTTCCGATCCGTTGATTATGAATGTGCCCGCCGGCGTCATGTAGGGAATATTGCCGAGGTAGACATCCTGGACTCTGGTGTCAAAGTCCTCATGCTCGGGATCGGAGCAGGAAAGGCGGAGTTTAGCCTTAAGAGGCACGTTGTAGGTCAGGCCTCTCTCAAGACACTCTTCAATCGAATACTGCGGGGGATCAATGAAATAGTCGATGAACTCGAGCTTGTAGTTGTTCCTCGTGTCTTCGATGGGAAATATTTCCTGGAAAACCTGAAAAAGACCCTCGTTCCTCCTGTTCTCGGGGGTCGTGTCAAGCTGAAAAAAGTCCTTGAAAGACTTGAGCTGGACTTCAAGAAGATCCGGATATTCCAGAATTTTTGAAGTTGCGAAATTGATTCGTCTGTTATTGGTCTTTTTTGACATTGTTCTGCCTGTGAAATTGGAAAAAAATTTATATGCAAAAAGGTTTAGAGCCTATTATCCCTGGCTCTAAACCTGATTCCGCATCCCCAAGGGGACGAGATTTATTTAACCTCAACCTCTGCGCCAGCCTCTTCAAGAGCGCTCTTGATCTGCTCGGCCTCTGCCTTGGAAACTTTTTCCTTCACTGCCTTGGGAGCTCCGTCCACAAGTTCCTTGGCCTCTTTCAGACCAAGACCTGCGAGCTCTTTGACTGCCTTGATGACGGCGAGCTTGGCTGCGCCGGCTGATTTGAGGATGACATCAAATTCTGTCTGCTCAGCCTCTGCTGCGGGAGCACCCTCTGCGGGGCCGGCTGCCACAACTGTTGCTGCAGGCTCGATGCCGTACTCTTCCTTGAGAACTTTAGCAAGTTCCTGAACATCCTTGACTGAGAGGTTAACGAGCTCTTCAGCAAGTGCTTTTACGTCTGCCATAATTGATTTATTTTAAATTGTTATTATTATTCTTTTATTCAGCTGCGGGTGCTTCTGCGCCTTCGGCCTTCTCTTCCTTGTTCTCGAGAGCGGAGATGACTCTGCTGATAGGAGACTGGAGGAGAGTGATGATGTCTCCGATGAGCTCTTCCTTGGTCTTGATGGCCGCAAGCTCGTTGAGGGACTCAGGTCCGATGTAGACGCAGTCCTGCACATATGCGCCCTTGACCACCGGCTTTGCGAAACCCTCTTTCTGGAGCTTCTTGATGAGCTTGCCGGGAGCGGCGGGGACAGTGGTGTACATTACGGCAGTGTTGCCCTTGAGAACATCGAGGAGCTTCTTCTGCTCATCGTTGCCCACCTGGCCGAGCACATGCGCGAAAAGCGTATTCTTGACCACTGTGAGCTTCACACCGTTGTCAAAGCAGGTGCGGCGGAGTTTTGTGGTCTGTTCAGCGTTCAGGCCGGAGATGTCCGTGATGTAGAAATCGGAATACTCCTTGAGCTGTGCTGAAATCTGGTCGATTATCTGTGCTTTAAGTTCTTTTCTCATAGCTTCCGATATTTTTATTCAGCACCTATAGCCTTGACGTCAAGCTTGATACCCGGGCTCATGGTCGTGCATATAGAAGCGGACTTCATGTATGTGCCCTTGAGGGACTGGGGTTTGAGCTTTAAAATTGCTGAAAGCACCGTCTTTGCGTTCTGTTCGATCTGTTCTGCGGTGAAGGAAGCCTTTCCGACAGCGCAGTGGACGATACCGGTCTTGTCGACCTTGAAGTCAATCTTACCTGCCTTCACTTCCTTGACGGCGTTGCCGACCTCCATGGTGACCGTTCCGGTCTTGGGGTTAGGCATGAGGCCTCTGGGGCCGAGGATACGGCCGATAGGACCGACCTTACCCATCACGGAAGGGGTGCAGATGATGACATCCACATCTGTCCAGCCGCCCTTGATTTTCTCGATGTAGTCGTCGAGTCCCACATAATCGGCGCCGGCTGCCTCAGCCTCGGCCACCTTGTCGGGTGTGCAGAGCACGAGGACTCTTTTCTCTTTTCCGGTTCCGTTGGGGAGAGTGACGACTCCGCGGATCATCTGGTTGGCTTTGCGGGGGTCAACGCCCAGGTTGACATGGAGCTCCACGGAAGCGTCGAATTTGGTGAAGGTGCATTCCTTCACAAGAGCGCATGCCTCAGTGAGTCCGTAATTCTTTGAAGAGTCGACCTTGGGTTCGACCACCTTCTGATTCTTTGTCAGTTTGCTCATGATGCACGTGCTTATTTAACGTCTGCGGGGAATTCGCCCTCAACCTTGATACCCATGCTCCTGGCTGTGCCGGCGACCATGCTCATTGCGGACTTGACCGTGAAAGCGTTG
>CAVIVH010000126.1:0-2655 GCA_963646185.1 bacterium
GCACTTTCCCGGCAGCCGAAACCGGCAGGGCGATTTCTTCGATAGGCTCAGCGACCGCAGACCCGGGGTCCGTGCGGAGTTCGCCCATGCCCTCATGCATCTCACGCTTTCTGTGGCACAATGGCGTGGACGAACTTTGCAAAAGAAACCGGTCCGGCAACGCGGGCGGCGGAGGCGAGCCTTTGGGGTGAGCTCGCCGCAGCTGTCCCGCGCAGCAGACTGGCTTAGTGGTCGCCAGGCGGCGGTGCCGTTGTCCAAGTGGTAATTTTTTTCATCAGGCTGCGGTGCCTCCCCCATGGCAGAAAAAAGTCCCCGACAAACTGCGCCGCCTCATCCAAGGACTACGTCAAGGACCATCATGAGGGCGAAGCCGAAGGCAAATCCGACGGTGCCGATATTGGAATGGCGGCCTTCGGAAGCCTCAGGGATGAGCTCTTCCACAACGACATAGAGCATGGCACCGGCCGCGAAGGCCAGAAAACCGGGCAGCACCGGGGCCAGTAACGGCGCCAGCAGCAGAACAGCGAGAGCCCCCGCCGGCTCGACGACACCGCTGAGCGCGCCGATCAGGAACGACTTGCGGCGGGAATTGCCGGCCGCACGCATAGGCATTGATATAATCGCACCTTCAGGGATGTTCTGGATGGCTATGCCTATGGCCGTTGCCAGCGCTGCGGCCGGTGCGATGCCAGCATCCCCGCTCTGCGTCCCCGCCGTCACCACTCCGACGGCCATGCCTTCCGGAATATTGTGAATCGTGACGGCCAATGCGAGCATCGCAGTCCGCGAAATGCGAGACCGGAGGCCTTCCGGCCGGTCATCACCGATATGCAGATGCGGGGTCAGGCAGTCTATGGCCAGAAGAAAGCCCATGCCCAGCAGAAATCCGGCCGCGGTCGGGAGGACGGAACGGAGACCGCCGCCGGCAGACATTTCCATGCTCGGGATGAGCAGCGACCACACTGCGGCCGCGACCATAACACCCGATGCAAAGCCAAGCAGCGCTTTCTGGAACAGGGCCGGGATGTCCCGCTTCATGAAGAACACGAAGGCCGAGCCGAAAATCGTGCCGGCGAAGGGTATCAGAAGCGTAATCGTAACCGAGGTATCCATGGCAATTGCGTATGGTTCAGTCACAAAGATATCGGATTCTCCCCTTCCGTCCAATCCCCACATATCGGGACCCGCCGGAGCCCGCCGCACACGGCTTCCCGCTATCATATTTCAATAGCAAGAAGCCTATAGAGCTGGACCAGGACGGGATTTCATAGGCCCGGGGGCTCCTATTTTTCTAAAGGCGCGCTCCCCCTCCTGCGGAAGCAGAGCGCCAGCCGGGCCAGGTGCCAGACCATTCCGAAAAGCATCAGATCAGCCATATATGCTCCGAAGGGAAACAGCCATGGAGCCGCCGCCGGATTCAGGTCCTGCTGCTCCACGCGGAATGTACACAGATGCTGAGATGACCATTCAAGCCACGTACAAAGCACCGCAAATATCAAAAAATGAAGCAGATGGGAAAGAGTCTCTCTTTTTGAGACTTTCCCGTCGGCAAAGACCGCCGGCTGCAGAAGCCATCCGAGCAGAAGCCATGTAAGGCGAAACCACGATGGGAAAAGAAACCACATCAGGTGTGTTTGGCACACTATGCGCCTGAAGACACCCATATAGCCCAAAGCGATGAAAGCCATATACACGACAACCACAGCCCGCTTGACCCAGGGGCCGGCAGGCTTCCATTCCGCCAGCAGACATCCCAGCCAAAAGCAGATAATCGCCAAGCCGCCATTCCACATAGACCAGACTCCTTTCAAGGGAAGTCGCGACACAATGATAAAAAACATCGCCACTGCGACAATGAGCACAGTCGGGCGTTTCAAAGAGCTAAACATACTATTCTTAATCATGACATTGGGATGGATTTACTGAGATATTCTGTTCAGGAATCCAGCAAAGCAAAGGTACTCCTTTTATACGAAAAAGGGGAAGTTCACAAACGGAAGAAGGTTGAGTTCGGGAAAACGTTGCCCTTCCGTTCAGACAAGAAACATTAAACGACAATCCCTAAATAATTCAACTTTGAATAATCAATCGCAGGG
The DNA here is from genome assembly GCA_963646185.1 of bacterium. Classification (GTDB taxonomy): domain Bacteria; phylum Bacteroidota; class Bacteroidia; order Bacteroidales; family UBA932; genus Cryptobacteroides. The sequence goes on from CAVIVH010000126.1 coordinate 2,097, forward strand.
GTCTAAGTCGAGGTTATATGCTGCCGGTGGCGTACAAGGTCTATCTATTACACTTAGAGCACTTTACAAGGGAGCAAAGTCGAGCCTGCCTGCCCGCCATCTTACAAAGTTTGGCGGAGGAACATGCCATTCCAGGGGCCTGAGAGCTATGGTCGGTCCGCGGTAACGGCTTTTAAACACCGTTACGGCGGACTGGTTCCCCGCTACAGGCCCCTCAGCGGCCATATGCCTCCGCCTTACTTTGCACGGCGAGAGGTGCACTTACCCGGCAGCCGGCAACTCCTCCCGGGTCACATAGACGCTTCGCCCCGCAACAGGCTCGGGGATCACAGGCTCGAGACCCACAGGCCCGAGGAACGCAACAGGCTCGGGGAACGCAGGCTCAGCGCCCCCGACAGTCTCGGGGATAGGCAATATTTAGGCCCGACGGAGTTGGTCGTATGCGGAAAATCCTTAACTTAGTGTCCTGTGAAAGACCCTGTAGGCCGATATCCCGGTTATTTTTTAAGGGGTGACAAACCAAAATCTTCAGATATATGAAAAAAAGACTGCTACTTGC
>CAVIVH010000126.1:2733-4432 GCA_963646185.1 bacterium
GCTCCTGTCCTCGCTGACTTGGGCACAGAAGGCAGATTTCAAGGCCGAGCTTAGGGCCGATTCGTTGAGAACCTATGGCGGAGACTATCCCTATCCGGAAAGGGCCATTGCCCTCACTCCGGCCCCGAAAGGCTACAAGCCTTTCTATATCAGCCACTATGGACGCCATGGCTCCCGCTATTACTGGGGACCCGGCCTCTATCACAGACTTGACACCATCCTCGTCGAGGCCCACGAAAAGGGAGCGCTGAACCAGACCGGAGAAAAGTTCTATGCAAAATACAAGGAAATCTATCCGGAACTCGTGCACGGCTGGGGCGAGCTGACTCCCCTGGGCTACGAGCAGCATGAGAGAATCGCCAGGACAATGTACAAGACCTTCCCCGACATATTCGGCAAGGGCGGACACGTCAGCGCCACCGCATCGCTTTCCGGAAGGGCTGTAATCAGCATGGCCGCATTCTGTCAGGCTCTGGCCGGATGCAACCCCGAACTGGACATCTACCAGCGCTCCTCGCGTGAAACTCTGAACGTTACAGCTCCGGACGAGCGCGAGAACCCTTACCTGAAGAATTACCCCGAAGTGGAATTTCCCATGGACATCCGCGAAGTGTTCGCCGACCTGAAACCGGGCCGCTATGCGTTCGTGGAGGAGTTCTTCAGCGATGTCAGCAAGATGAAAAGAAGTCCCAGAGCCATAAATGCCGACATGTTCTCCTTCTTCACCACCCTGCCGAGCATCGGTTATGTGGGAATCATGGGCAACCCTGTGGATTTCGATGAGCTTTACGCCCACTGGGAGGAAACGAACAGGAACAATTATATGTATTACTGGTCGGCTCAAAACATAGTGGTCCCCATCGTCGAAGACATCATAAAAAAGGCTGACGACGTGATAGAGGGCCGCAGCGGCGACATCGCCACATTGCGTTTCGGGCACGATTCATATCTCGGTCCCCTCAATGTGCTTCTGGGCCTGGACGGGGCCGACAAAGTCCCGGCGAATCCGGCGGAGATCGGAACGGTCTATCAGAATTACAGGACCGGAATGGCCGGCAACATACAGCTTATCTTCTACAGGAGCGCCAAAAGCGACGAGATACTCGTGAAGGCCCTTCTCTGCGGAGAGGAGGTGACTCTTCCCCTGCCGGCAGACATGCATCCCTACTACAGGTGGAGCGATTTCAAATCCTACTTCGGCGCCATCTGCGACAAGGTCAACAGCAGCATGCGCTGACCTTTGCGACGCGAGATATTTTCCCCATAGATGACAAGACGACGATGAGGCCGCGGGGCGAAAACCCCGCGGCCTCATCGTCTTAAAGTCGGCTTGAGCCCCTATTTGAAGGCCACTTCGCGCAGCGAGTCGCCGCCGAGAGCGAGACGGTGGAAGAAATCGGGCACCGGACGGCCGGCGAGGACGTCAACATAGAGCTTGGCCAGATACTGAGACAGCATGAAGCCGTGGCCGCGCATGCCCACGAACAGGCCCAGTTCCGGGTCCACGATATAGCGCGGCTCAGTGTAATAGCCGCTCCAGGTGGCCTGCAGGCTCGTTCCGCCCAGGCGCGGAATCCACTCGGTGAACACCTCGCTCACAATCTCCAGGAACTCCCGGGTGTTGACCTTCAGATTCTTGCCGGCCTCGGCGGAATCGGTGGCCGGCGACGCGCAGCCGATTATCTGCCCGGTGGAGGCG